>JAWWDH010000697.1:0-1506 GCA_033720015.1 Pseudomonas sp. | reverse complement strand
GCAGCCAGTTTTTCCAGCTCGGCGCGACGTGCTTCAAACGCAGCCACGTTGGCTGGGGTTGCAGCAGTTGCTTTGCCGAATGGCAGCAGGAAGTTACGACCGTAACCGGCCTTAACGTTCACTTTATCGCCCAGGTTGCCCAGGTTGGCGATTTTTTCCAGCAGGATCAGTTCCATTTGGTAATAACCTCTTAACTTTTAACCTTCACCGTCCGCGGGGCCCGAGCCTTGTTTACGCTCAAAGCGACCACGAAAATCAAACAGACTGTCGACAATGGCCAAAACCACCAGTAACGGATAAGTCAGCTGCATAAACAGCAACAGCGTGATGTACAACCCAACCAGCCAGAACTTGCCCAGCCGACCTTGCGCCACCACCCCATGCAACAGGGCGATACCCGCAAACGCCAACGGCACACTGCACAACGGCGTCAACATGGCCATTTGCGGACCCAGGTTGGGCCCCAACAGCATGCCGACCAGCAGCAACATCGCCAGCGGTGGTGGGAGGCGTAGGGCGCGAAACTCGCGGCCAAAACCACCCGGGTTATACAACTGCGCCTGCCAGAAGCGCCCAAGCATCAGGCTCAACAGACTAACTATCTGCAACAACGCCGCAATCAAACCGGTCAGCACCGGTGCAATCAGGCTATCCAGACGCGCTCGCTCATCCACCGACAACTGCTGGTGAACCCCATCGAGCATTTGCGGCATGAGCTTTTGCAACTCAAGCGCCATTGCCTCGATGGGTTCGCGGAACACCGCACCCAAGACCAACCCGTACACCAAGCCCAACGCCACACTGCAAAGCAGCACACGATTCCAGGACAGATTGGCGCGCAATAACAACGCCAACCCCAGCGCACCGAGCAACACCAACAGGGTGCGCGGCTCACCGAAATACCACCAACCAATGGCCGGTAGCAGGGCCCAGGCGAGGATGCCAACGGCATCACTCCAACCGCGCCGCAGAAGCACCAGGCTTCCAGCGGCAGCACTTAACCAGAACAACAGCGGCAATGCCGCAGAAACCACCACTACGAGAGTGGCCTGCATACGGCCGCGCATAATGAATTCAGCTAAGGCGCGCATGCGATTAATCCCTTACTTCTTGTCGAACATCCGGTCTCAGCGGCCGTGGCTGTCGGTGTAAGGCAGCAGGGCCAGGAAGCGGGCGCGCTTGATAGCGGTAGCCAGCTGACGCTGATAACGAGCCTTAGTACCGGTGATACGGCTAGGAACGATCTTGCCGGTTTCCGAGATATAAGCTTTCAGCGTGTTGAGATCTTTGAAATCGATCTCTTTCACTTCTTCTGCGGTGAAACGGCAGAATTTACGACGACGGAAGAAACGTGCCATGAGAGTGGCTCCTCAATAGATCCGTGGATTACTCGTCAGCGTTGTCGCTGTCGTTGTTGTCGCTGTCATCGCTATCGTTGGAATCAGCGTTTTCAGGACGGTCACGACGCTCACGGCGCTCACTGCGGTTTTCTTCGGCCTTGAGCAT
>JAWWDH010000696.1:0-1507 GCA_033720015.1 Pseudomonas sp. | reverse complement strand
GGCCTCGATGCGTTCGAAGCACAGGTCACGCTGATCGCGCATACGCCCGCCGGGGATGATCAGATCGTTAATGCTCTGGTAACCGCCCAGAGCCGTCTGAATCGCATGTTGAGCCGGAACGTTGGCACAAAGCCGCATACTGGCGAGCATGTTCAGCCCTTCAATAAAGTCGCTGGCTTTGTGCTTCGGACCGCTGACAACCAGCCAGCAGGAGCGAAACCCGGCCAGCCGATAGGACTTGGACAAGCCGTTGAACGTCAGCGTCAGCACATCCTGAGACAGGGCTGCGAGGCAGTGGTGTTCGACCTCGTCGTACAGGATTTTGTCGTAAATCTCATCCGCCAGAATCACCAGGCTGTGTTGACGTGCCAGTTCCACAACATCCAGCAACAGTTGTTTGGAATAGACCGCGCCTGTCGGGTTGTTGGGGTTAATCAGCACAATCGCCTTGGTGCGCTCAGTAATCTTGCTGCGGATGTCGTCCAGATCCGGAAACCAGTCGGCGCCTTCATCGCAGTGATAGTGCACGGCTTTACCGCCGGAAAGGGTGACCGCACCGGTCCACAGTGGATAGTCGGGTGCCGGGACCAGGACTTCGTCGTCGGTATTGAGCAAGCCCATGCAGGCCAGTTGGATCAGTTCGCTGACCCCGTTGCCGAGATAGATGTCATCGATCTCGACGCCCTGCACGTCGCGCTGCTGGTAATATTGCATCACTGCCTTGCGCGCGGAGTAGAGGCCTTTTGAGTCACTGTAGCCCTCACCCTGAGGCAGGTTTCGGATAACATCGGTGATGATTTCATCCGGCGCATCAAATCCGAAGGGTTTGGGATTGCCGATGTTCAGCTTTAAAATACGGTGGCCTTCATCCTCCATTCGCCGCGCCTCGTCGAGAACGGGCCCGCGAATGTCGTAAAACACATTGGCCAGCTTGTGAGATTTATGCAGCGTTTTCATGGCACTCCTGAGGATGTGTTGAATCGAACCGGGGATAAAAGCCGGCATAGGATGAATAGCGTACACTGGGCCGGGTTGTAATGCCCGGGCAGCCAAGGCCGCCCTGATGGATTCAAACCCTGTTTAATTGCGCTGAGTATAAGGCGACGCCAGACACTTTCCTATGGGAGACCCGCATGAGTGAAAAAATTGTGAAGACCGATGATCAGTGGCGCGCGGAACTGACGCCGGAGCAATACCGGGTAACGCGGCATGCCGGCACGGAACGCCCCTTTTCCGGCGCCTATTGGGACACCACAACCCCCGGGTTGTATCGCTGCGTGTGCTGTGGTGCTGAACTGTTCCGGTCCGATACCAAATTCGATGCCGGCTGCGGTTGGCCCAGTTTTTACGAGTCCCTGAACCAGGATGCCATTATCGAGCGGGAGGACCGTTCGCACGGCATGACCCGCATTGAGGTGCTCTGTGCCCAGTGCGAAGCCCACCTGGGCCACGTGTTCCCGGATGGCCCGCCCCCCACCGGCCTTCGCTTCTGCATCAACTCGGCAGC
>JAWWDH010000695.1:0-1510 GCA_033720015.1 Pseudomonas sp. | reverse complement strand
TGCATCTTCAGGAAAACGACCTCAACGTCAGCGACGTAAAGCGCTTCTGGCTGCATCAGGCCAACCTCAACATGAACCTGCTGATCGCCCGTAAGTTACTCGGTCGCGATGCCGAGCCGAATGAGGCGCCGGTGATCCTCGACAGCTATGCCAACACCAGTTCGGCCGGTTCGGTGATTGCCCTGCACAAATATCAGGACGATTTGCCTAGCGGCGCTCTGGGCGTGCTCAGCTCCTTCGGGGCGGGCTATTCGATCGGCAGCGTGATCCTGCGCAAGCACTGATGGACTATCCAGACGACAGCGCACTGCTTACCCGCCTACTGGCGGGCGAGCAGAAGGCCTTCCGCGAGCTGGTCGGCACTTACCAGAGCGCGATGCGCGCGGTGGCATTTGCCATCGTCGGCAGCCGCAACGCCGATGAAGTAGTGCAGGATGCCTGGTTGGCCGTGGTGCGGAACCTGGACAGTTTTCAGGGCCGCTCCAGCCTGAAAACCTGGCTGTTGACCATCACCGCCAACACCGCCAAGACTCGGTTGAAACATAACCGACGTGAAGTGCTACTGGACGACCTGCCGGGGCCGCACGGCTCGGTGGGTGATGAGCGTTTCGCGGCAGATGGGCACTGGTTACTGGCACCTCATGCCTGGCATCAGGACACGCCCGAAGCCTTGCTCACCGAGGGTGAACTACGTGAGTGCCTGGAGAAAACCTTGGCCAGTTTGTCCGAACTGCAAGGCAGTGTGCTGTTGTTGCGCGAGCGTCAAGGATTGGAATTAGATGAAATTTGTAATCTTTTGCAGGTCTCGCTCTCCAATGTTCGGGTGTTGTTACACCGCGCGCGCCTGAAGGTGTTCGCTACCTTGGAGCACTTTGAGGAGACTGGCCAATGTTGAGTTGTAAGGAACTGGTAGCGCACTCCAGCGATTATCTGGATAGCCAGTTGAACCTGCGTATGCGCTTGGCCGTACGGACCCATCTGGCCATGTGTCGTAATTGCCGACGCTTTATCCGCCAGATGCGCCTGAGCCAATTGGTTTTGCGCAGGCTGCCGCAAGGGCAGAATGCCGAGCTTGATGCCTTGGCCCAGCGCTTGGCCGAACTACGGCGTCAATCCTCCTGAAGTTGCCGCCGGGCGTGATGTGTCGCGCACCGTTGAGCCCCCCTTAAAACGCCACTGAAGCGGTCCTGACTGCACTTGGTTCGCATAGCCGCACCCGCTTTCGCCTCGGCATTAAGCGCCGGGCGTACGCTCGACGGGGCGAGCACTCCTGCTGACGAGGAGGCAGGGCCGTTCCAGTCGGAATGAGTTCATAGTCTGGGTTAGCGGGCCGCCATATGCTATTAGCAGGTCCCGAAGACTGGGTGTGATGCCTGTTGCAGCATGCCCGTGTGGAGAACTATACGTTTCGATAGTGTTGAGTGGCTTATAGATATTCGAAGTAAAAAGTTCCTTTGCAATCAAAATTTTATATATCAGCAACCGAGCTGAAATATCCCGCCGCCAAGCT
>JAWWDH010000694.1:0-1516 GCA_033720015.1 Pseudomonas sp. | reverse complement strand
TTGCCGGTCGACGTGGTCGTTGCTAAAGCTTTTGCCGAAGACGCCGAAGCCACCGTTAAGCTGGTGGCGGATGTGGCGGAAGACGACATGATCCTCGACATTGGCCCACAGACCGCTGCGCAGTTCGCCGAGCTGCTGAAATCGTCGAAGACCATTTTGTGGAACGGCCCGGTCGGCGTATTTGAATTCGACCAGTTCGGCAACGGCACCAAGGTGCTGGCTCAGGCCATCGCCGAAAGCCCGGCCTTCTCCATCGCTGGCGGTGGCGACACCCTGGCGGCCATCGACAAGTATGGTATTGGCGCGCAGATCAGCTACATCTCCACCGGGGGTGGCGCGTTCCTTGAGTTCGTCGAAGGCAAGGTGCTGCCGGCGGTTGCAGTGTTGGAGCAGCGCGCCAATGATTAAGCCAATCAGCCTGCTGGCCTTGCTGAGCCTGCTTGGCGCGTGCGCCAGCCAGCCGACTCCGTCGGACACTTGGACGCGCTGGGTGTGCGACAGCCAGGCCGAACTGCTCTGGCGCGTTGCTGATAGCAGCGGCGAGTCCGTTGATGTGCGCCTCAATGGCGGCGATCGCGTCTATCACCTGAAGCAGGAAGTCTCCGGTTCGGGTGCGCTGTACAGCGATGGTGTGCTGTCTTTTCATACCAAGGCTGAGGAAGGGCTGGTCTTCTGGACCGCCAGCGATGACCTGATCGGCCGTGGCTGCAAAGCACCCGAGTAGCGATTTGAATACAGGCCCGGTTCACCCCTGGTCTGAATGACTTGAATAGCGCCTGCCCCTGCGGCAGGCTTGCACGATTAACGAGCCCCACCGGGAGAAAGAACACCATGGCACTTATCAGCATGCGCCAGATGCTCGACCACGCCGCCGAATTCGGCTACGGCGTGCCGGCCTTCAACGTCAACAACCTCGAGCAGATGCGCGCGATCATGGAAGCGGCTGACAAGACCGATTCCCCGGTGATCGTCCAGGCCTCGGCCGGTGCCCGTAAATATGCTGGCGCACCGTTTCTGCGTCACCTGATCCTCGCGGCTATCGAAGAGTTCCCGCACATTCCGGTGTGCATGCACCAGGACCACGGCACCAGCCCGGACGTTTGCCAGCGCTCGATCCAGCTGGGCTTCAGCTCGGTGATGATGGACGGCTCGCTGAAAGAAGACGGCAAAACCCCGGCCGACTACGACTACAACGTGCGCGTGACCCAGCAGACCGTCGCCTTTGCCCACGCCTGTGGCGTGTCGGTAGAAGGTGAGCTGGGTTGCCTGGGCAGCCTGGAAACCGGTATGGCCGGCGAGGAAGACGGCGTTGGCGCCGAAGGCGTGCTCGATCACAGCCAGATGCTCACCGATCCGGAAGAGGCTGCCGATTTCGTCAAGCAGACTCAGGTCGACGCCCTGGCCATCGCCATCGGCACCAGCCACGGCGCGTACAAGTTCACCAAGCCGCCTACCGGCGACATTCTCGCCATCGACCGCATCAAGGCGATCCATGCGCGCATCCCCAACACTCACC
>JAWWDH010000693.1:0-1521 GCA_033720015.1 Pseudomonas sp. | reverse complement strand
GCGTGGCTGCCTGCCCGATTGGGTGGCCGGATGGCCGTGGAATCAGTGGCCGGATGCGCGTGGAATGGGTGGCCGGATCACCGTGGAATCGGTGGCCAGATGCTCATGGAATGGGTGGCCAGATGACCGTGGAATCCGCAGTCAGCCTTCCTGAACCCTGTTTTTGCTCGCTCGATGCCTCTTGCCCAATACCAGGGGGTTACTGCTGCGGCAGCCCGGCTGCACGATGAGTTCATCGGCATAGGGGGGCGCACCTTTCACCTATTTCGACTCCCAGAGATTTACGAGCAATCAGCGGCATCTGCCCTGACCGATCAGATGTTCGTAGACCAGCTACGCCCCTGTACCACCTCCAAGGACGAAGCCTTAGCCCGCCTTGCTCAGTTAGCCAATGCTATTACCGCCAATGAAGGCCCACAGATTGTGGGCGACTTAGACGACGACCTTCCCCAAGCGCTGAAAATCATGGCAGGTTTGTACCTTGATGCCTTCCGCAAAGGAATCAAGACCTTCCCATTCCTGCGGGAGGCCCAGTGAGTCGTAAGCGGTTCTATACCACCCAACTACAGGCTGGCCTTGCACTTATCGAGGAGACTCGTCTCTTGCTGGGGCTTTACGAAATCGGCATGACTGGCGTTCAGATGTCCGAAAAGGCACTCAACTCAGGTCAGTTTCCGCTGGTTTCTGCACGCCGCCTTCGCAACATCGTCTTAGAGTGTTTTGCGCCCCGATACATGCGTGCTCCGGGCACGGCTTGGGCTCTTAAGCTATTGGCAAGCGGTCTGACGCGCCAGGAGTTTAGCCAGCTATTGCTGCTCTACACAGCTCGCGCCAACCTGGTGTTGGATGAGTTCATCCGAGAATTCTATTGGCCCCGCTACAGCGCCGGTCGTGACTCCATTACTCTCGATGATGCCCGCGAGTTTGTGCTCACGGCAGTGCGTGAAGGCAAAACGCAGAAGCCCTGGTCGGATATCACCATACAGCGCATCTCATCCTACCTGGTCAGTAGCTGTGCCAACTTTGGGCTGCTTTCCGACAACGTGCGTGGCCCACGTAAACTTCTTCCTTTTCGCATCCAATCCAAGGTCGCAGCTTATCTTGCTTACGACCTCAAGTTTCAGGGCCTAGGGGATAACCAGATCCTTGGGCACAGCGACTGGCAGCTGTTCGGTCTGGAGCGCGAAGACGTACGTGACCAGCTTAAACGCCTGTCACTTCAAGGTTTTCTGATCATGCAATCGGCGGCTGATGTCACACAGATCAGCTGGGCGTACAAGCACATGGACGAGGTGATTGATGTCCTCACTCAAAGCTGATTTTAACGAGCTGATCGAGCGCGTCCGCCAGGGACGCGAATTTGGTCATGCGAGTTTTGAACCCATCTTCTACTTAGTCTTCCACCCAGAGCAGATCCTGGACGTGAAGCGGCAACAACCAGCCTGGGAGGCTCGCCTCAGAAATGAAGGCTGGGATGTCCACAGCTTCTCCATAGCAGATGAGATTGCCGAGATTCTTGGC
>JAWWDH010000692.1:0-1530 GCA_033720015.1 Pseudomonas sp. | reverse complement strand
GGCATGGCGGCACCTCGCGAATCTCTCCGGAAGCGCCGGTGCCGGTGGTCAAGGTTGAGCAGATCGAGGATCGTCCGGGTGGCGCGGCCAACGTCGCGCTAAATATTGCTGCGCTGGGTGCGCCGGCTGTGCTGGTGGGCGTGACCGGTGAAGACGAAGCCGCTAACAGCCTGAGTAACAGCCTGGCAGCCGTGGGTGTGAAAACCCGCTTTCAACGTATCGCCAGCCAGCCGACCATCGTCAAGCTGCGGGTCATGAGCCGCCACCAGCAGCTACTGCGGATGGACTTCGAAGAGCCGTTCAACACTGACGCCGGCGCCCTGGCGCTGGAGGTCGAAGCGCTGCTGGATGGGGTCAAGGTGCTGGTGTTGTCGGATTACGGCAAGGGTGCCCTGCGGAATCATCAGGTCTTGTTGCAGGCGGCGCGGGCGCGCGGCATTCCGGTGCTGGCCGACCCCAAGGGCAAGGACTTTTCCATCTATCGCGGCGCGAGCTTGATCACCCCGAATCTGCATGAGTTTGAAGTGGTGGTCGGTGCCTGCGCCGATGAAGCCGAACTGGTGGCCAAGGGTGCACAGCTGATGCGTGAACTGGAGCTGGGTGCCTTGTTGGTGACTCGCGGTGAGCACGGCATGACCCTGTTGCGCCCCGAGCACCCAGCCCTGCACTTGCCGGCCCGCGCCCGCGAAGTGTTCGATGTGACGGGTGCCGGCGACACTGTTATTTCGACCCTGGCAGCCAGTCTGGCCGCCGGTGAAGAGCTGCCCCACGCTGTGGCCCTGGCCAATCTGGCCGCCGGTATTGTGGTCGGCAAGCTGGGCACCGCCGCCATCAGTGCACCTGAACTGCGCCGCGCGATTCAGCGCGATACGGGTTCGGAGCGCGGCGTGTTGAGCCTCGATCAATTGCTCCTGGCGATTGACGATGCCCGCGCCCATGGCGAGAAGATCGTCTTCACCAACGGCTGCTTCGACATTCTCCACGCCGGTCATGTGACCTATCTGGAGCAGGCGCGCGCTCAAGGCGATCGGCTGGTCCTGGCGGTGAATGGCGATGCCTCAGTCACTCGCCTGAAGGGCCCGGGCCGGCCAATCAACTCGGTGGATCGGCGCATGGCGGTACTCGCCGGCCTGGGTGCGGTGGACTGGGTGGTGAGCTTCAGCGAAGACACTCCGGAGAACCTGCTCAAGCAGGTGCGCCCGGATGTGCTGGTCAAGGGCGGTGACTACGGCATCGAGCAGGTTGTCGGCGCCGACATCGTCAAGGTCTATGGTGGTGAGGTACGGGTGCTGGGGCTGGTGGAAAACAGCTCGACTACCGCCATAGTCAAGAAAATTCTGGATCGCTCCTGAGGCCCCTATGCTTCAATGGCTCTATCTGCTGCTGCGTAATCTCGCCTATAAAAATCGCCTGAATCTCAAGCCGGGCAACCGCCTGGAAGTACCCCTGAGTGTCCAGCGGAGGCTAAAGAAGGTCACTATCAAGCTGGGCGGCCGCAACAACCGCTTGTTGGTCGGTGAGGGCACCGAG
>JAWWDH010000691.1:0-1531 GCA_033720015.1 Pseudomonas sp. | reverse complement strand
GTCGCCCGCCTGAACTTCTCCCACGGCTCGCCCGACGAACATAAAGCCCGCGCCAAACTGGTGCGTGAGCTGGCGGCCAAACACGGTCGCCATGTGGCCCTACTCGGAGACCTGCAAGGCCCGAAAATCCGCATCGCCAAATTCACCAACAAGCGTATCGAGCTGAAGCTCGGTGACCGCTTCACCTTCTCCACCAGCCACCCACTGACTGCTGGCACGCAAGAAATCGTTGGCATCGACTACCCCGACCTGGTCAAAGATTGCGGCGTCGGTGACGAATTGCTGCTCGACGACGGCCGTGTGGTCATGCGCGTCGAAAGCGCCACGGCCGATGCCCTGCACTGTGAAGTGATCATCGGCGGCCCGCTGTCCGATCACAAAGGCATCAACCGTCGTGGTGGCGGTCTGACCGCGCCGGCGCTGACCGAGAAAGACAAAGCCGATATCAAGCTGGCGGCCGAGATGGAGCTGGATTACCTGGCTGTATCCTTCCCGCGTGATGCCGACGACATGCACTACGCGCGCAAGCTGCGTGACGAATCCGGCGGTACGGCCTGGCTGGTAGCAAAAATCGAGCGTGCCGAAGCGGTCGCCGACGACGAAACCCTCGACGGGTTGATCCGCGCCAGTGACGCGGTGATGGTCGCCCGTGGCGACCTCGGCGTAGAAATCGGCGACGCCGAGCTATGCGGCATCCAGAAAAAAATCATTCTGCACGCGCGCCGTCATAACAAGGCGGTGATCACGGCGACGCAGATGATGGAGTCGATGATCCAGAACCCGATGCCGACCCGCGCCGAGGTGTCTGACGTGGCCAACGCCGTGCTCGACTACACCGATGCGGTGATGCTTTCGGCGGAAAGCGCCGCCGGTGCCTACCCGCTGGAAGCGGTGCAAGCCATGGCGCGCATCTGCCTGGGCGCGGAAAAACACCCAACCAGCAAGAAATCCAGCCACCGCATGGGCACCGAGTTCGAGCGCTGCGACGAAAGCATTGCCCTGGCGGCCATGTACACGGCCAACCACTTCCCGGGCGTGAAAGCGATTATCGCCCTCACCGAAAGTGGCTATACGCCGTTGATCATGTCGCGCATCCGCTCCTCGGTGCCGATCTTCGCCTTCTCCCCGCACCGCGAAACCCAGGCCCGCGCGGCCATGTTCCGCGGCGTTTACACCGTGCCGTTCGACCCGGCTGCTCTGCAACCGGCTGACGTCAGCCAGGCGGCGGTGGATGAGCTACTCAAGCGCGGCGTGGTGCAGGCCGGTGACTGGGTCATCCTGACCAAGGGTGACAGCTACCACACCATCGGTGGCACCAACACCATGAAGCTGCTGCATGTAGGTGAAGCACTGGTGTAAGTCATACCGCAATGCACAAGGCCGCTCATTCGAGCGGCCTTTTTCTTGGTTTCGGCGTATCGCCACATTCCAGATCACTCAATTTTTGAGCTGAGCCAAGTCGTTTTGATGATCCATTCCCAAAATTCAACTTATCGGGCCGCGCAATCCATGGAAAACACGGTCAAACCTG
>JAWWDH010000690.1:0-1537 GCA_033720015.1 Pseudomonas sp. | reverse complement strand
GTAATTCGTAGCGCGGGCAATGTCATCCGTGCTGGTGCTTGGAATGCTGTCGATACCGCCCATGTAGACCAGCTTGCCCCCGGCATCGATGATGTACATGTGCGGCGTGGTCTTGGCCCCGTAGAGACGGCCGATCTCACCGCTTTCATCGAGTAACACCGCCGTGGGTGCCGCGTTGCGCGAGCTCGTCAGCGAGTTGGCTTCTTCAGCCGACACGTGGCCCTGCTTGCCGGGAGCGGAGGAGATAATCGAGAGCCAGACGATGCCCTTGCCGGTTGCGCTTTTCTGCAGCGCCTGCATGTTGCCGCTGTCGTAATGTTTGCGCACATAGGGGCAGTCGTGGTTGGTCCACTCCAGCACCACCGTTTTACCCCTGAAGTCACTGAGCCTGTGCTCCTTGCCGTTGCTGTCGACGGCCGTGAAGTCGGGTGCCGGTTGATTCACGCTCACACGGGCATTTGCCGCCGTGGAAATCGTCATCAAGAGAGTGATAAGAAAGATCCAGCTGACGCTGCGCCTGGTGATTGAAGTCATCATCATGTTCTTGCCTCGCTTGGTTGCTTTGCCTGTTGGGTTAAATCTGTTCAAGGGCATCGAGCACAACACCCTTTGTCAGGATGTTCGGTAGCACGGTCACGTCGCCATCCGGATTGGATGGAAACAGAAGATACAAGGGCACGCCACTGCGGCCGTACTGCTCGAGCACGCGCGTGATCGCAGGATCGCGATTCGTCCAGTCGCCCTTCATGTAGACCACCGCCTGTTTGCGCAGTGCTGCCTGGATGTCGTCTGTCCCGAGCACCACCTTTTCATTGACGAGACAGGTGATACACCAGGCAGCAGTAAAGTTGACCAGCACGGGCGTACCCTCGGCGCGATAGCTGGCCAGTGCGCCCGCATCGTAGTTTTCCCACGCCTGGTCGGCTGTGCTGGCGACAGGTGTAGACGGCTCGAGTTTCCAGAGCAGCGCACTCATCATTCCGAAGAGCAGGACAAGGGAGACACCGGCCGATCGACCCCATGCGCCGCCGGCAAAACGCGCGTTCTGCCAGAACCAGAGTACCAGCGCGATGACGACCAGTGACAGCATGGCGTAGAGCAGGCTCTGCTGATCGATCTGCTGGGCGAGCACCCAGATCAGCCAGGCAGCAGTCGCGTAGAGCGGAAATGCCAGTACCTGCTTGACGCGCTCCATCCAGGGGCCTGGCCTGGGCAGTATGGCCGAAAGCCCGGGCCAGAGGCTGATCAGCAACCATGGAAGGGCCATGCCGAACCCGAGGCTCAGAAAGACCGCCATGCTGATCCAGGCGGGCTGGCTGAGTGCATAACCCAGCGCTGTACCCATGAATGGCGCCGTGCAGGGCGTCGCGACAATCACGGCCAGTACTCCGGTTGCAAACGAGCCGAGTGACGAGCTCTTGGCAGTGATCTCCTGACCAATACCCATCCAGCGCTCGCCGAATGACCACACCCCCGAGAACTGAAGTCCCATCGCGAAGATCAGCCAGGCAAGCAGAAGCACGAAAGGCGGCGATTG
>JAWWDH010000689.1:0-1539 GCA_033720015.1 Pseudomonas sp. | reverse complement strand
CGATGCCCACCCCAGATACGTCAATAGGCTTGACCTTAATGATTGATCTCAACAACCTCGCCACCCAGCAAACCGCGATGGAAGCCTTCTTCTTCGGCTACCAGGCGTTTACCGCCAAGGCCGATGAAATGCTGGCGCGCCGCGGTTTGTCGCGGGTGCACCACCGCATCTTGTTTTTTATCGCCAAGTACCCTGGCCTGAGCATGAAAGAACTGCTGGCTTATCTGGGCGTCAGCAAGCAGGCGTTGAACACCCCGCTACGCCAGTTGCTGGAAATGGGCTTGGTGCAGAGCCTTACCGCCGAAGATGACAAGCGCAAACGCCTGCTCGGCTTTACCGCCGAAGGCACCAAACTTGAAAAAGCCCTGCGCCGCGAACAGAGCAAGCTGCTGCAGCGCGTCTTCGACGAAGCTGGGGAAACGGCCGTCAGTGGCTGGCTACAGGTCAACCAGACGCTGGGCAACATTCGCTAGCGAGGTGCACGCGGTGGCTAACGGTTACCGGCGCTTGGCGACAGTTTAACTGTACCGCCGCCACTGCCAGCCTAGGCAAAACTGTACCGATCATTGCCCGCTTCGCTGTACCGCGACGCCCTGGCCATCTGTCCCTAGGCTGATAGCACTGCCTATGAGTGCCGCACCATGACCCTCGAATTGCTGATTGCCTTTGTCGCGTTTGCCTTTGTCACCTCAGTCACGCCCGGCCCCAACAACACCATGCTGCTCGCCTCTGGCGCGAATTTTGGCCTGCGCCGTACCTTGCCGCACATGCTCGGTATCAGCCTGGGCCTGATGCTGCTGGTGCTCTCGGTTGGCCTGGGGCTTGGCCAGGTGTTCGAACAAGTGCCCGTGCTGTACAGCGTGCTGCGTTACGTCGGCGCGGCGTACCTGCTTTACCTGGCCTGGAAGATCGCCAATGCCGGCGCACCGAACAGCCAAGCCTCGGCCAGCGGCAAGCCGTTCAGCTTTCTCCAGGCTGCGGCCTTCCAGTGGGTCAACCCCAAGGCGTGGATCATGGCGATCGGGGCGATCACCACCTACACCCCGCAGGAAAATTTCGTGGTCAATGTGCTGCTGATCTCAGCACTGTTTGCCGTGGTCAATTGCCCGACCATGAGCGTCTGGACCGTGCTCGGCAGCCTATTGCGCAACTGGCTGCAGGATGCACGGCGATTGCGCGTATTTAATATCGGTATGGCGCTGTTGTTGGTGGCCTCGCTGTACCCCATTGTCGCGGACACGGGACTGTTCTGATGCACGACTCGACGCAACCGCGCCTGCGCCCGCTGGCCGACACCTCGGCCTCGGCAGTCGTCGCCGGTTTTATCGCCATGCTCACCGGTTACACCAGCTCTCTGGTGCTGATGTTTCAGGCCGGCCAAGCCGCTGGGCTGAGCAGCGGTCAGATTTCTTCGTGGATCTGGTCGCTGTCGATTGGCATGGCGATCTGCTGCATCGGCCTGTCGCTACGCTATCGCGCACCGATCATGATTGCCTGGTCCACGCCTGGGGCCGCCTTGCTGATCACCAGCCTGCCGGG
>JAWWDH010000688.1:0-1548 GCA_033720015.1 Pseudomonas sp. | reverse complement strand
GGTACAGGGCCACCCGGAGATGAACGAGGAGCTGGTGCGGCTATGGCTCAATGACTGGTCGCACTTGCTCGACGACAGTCAGCCCAGCCAGCAGAGCAAGGCGCAGATGCTTGAGGAGCTGCCAGGCAAAGTGGCCGCTCTCAACCAGGTGGCTGAAGGCTTCTATCGGCATTGGTTGCAGTTGGCGTTCGCCTGAAGACGCTTTCAGCTGCCGTGACAACTCCGAGTTGAGGCCTGACGACAAGCGAGTTGCGCGCTACTGAGCGTTGCGCTTGCGCCCGGCCATATGCCGCAGGTAAGCCAGCAGTTGGCTCAGCTCCTCATCGCTTAATACCGCCTGGTTAAACCCCGGCATCTTGCCTTGCGGCCAGCGCCGCAGGCTCTGTGGATCGCGGATATAGGCAACGAGGAAGTCGCTGGCGAAGTATTCGGTCGGGTTATGCGGCAGGTTCAAATCCGGGCCGAGCTGCGAGTCGCCTGCTGTGTTCAGCCTGTGGCAGGCCATACAATGTTTCTGGTACTGGGCGAAGCCTGCCTGCACCGCGGGCTCGGCAGCGCTGGCCGGCAACAGGGCGGGGAAACGCTCTGCCACAGGCGCAAGTCTGCGGATGCTGGCAATCTTGAATGGCCACTGTTCCGGCCCGATGCGCGCAGCTTGCGGGTTCTGCCACACCAGATAAAAGGGCCCGGCGCTGGCTTTTCCTGCGCTGAGCGCTGGCCAGGGCCGGGCCGGATCTTCCACTGCCAGCCAGGCTTGGGCAGCGCTCGACTTGAGGAGCGGGGCGGCGGGTAGCTCTGCGGCGAATCCGTCCATGGCCAGCACTTGTAGATGGTCGCCAGGTTGCACGTCAGTGAGCAGTGCCGCCAAAGGCACGGCTTGGTAGTGCATGTTGCGCTTGTAGCTGACGTCGTCGGCGATCACGATCTGTTGCGTCCGTGGGTGGGCGAGTAGCTCGACGGTGCTCCAGGTGCGGCTGGCTGCACCGATGCTCAGGGTCAGTTCGGCGGCTTGTGCTGCGCCAGCAAAGATCAGCAGGGCGAGGATCAGTCCAGCCGGATTCAATCTTGCGCTTCCAGCTCTGCTTTCAGCTGTTCGTAGCCGCCGGCATTGATCACGTTGCGGTAACCCAGTGCTTGAAGGCTATCCTGGGCAATGCTCGAACGCCGGCCGCTGCGGCAATAGAGAACGATGACGGTGTCTTTTTCCGGCGCCAAGGTGGCAATCTGCGCCGCGATCTGTTCGTGGCCAATACGCGCCGCGCCGGGCAAGGCGCCGGCAGCGAACTCTTCAGCCGTGCGCACATCGATCAACAGCGTTTCCGGTGCTTGCAGCGCGCTTAACGCGGCAGGTTGATCGATTTCGCCTGCGCTGACCTGAAGGCCGACCAATAGGGTTAAAGCAGCAAAGAAAAGGCGCATGGCAGTCTTCCCAGGGTGCGCGCGATGGCGCTGTAATCGCAGCGCAAAGGCCTGCTACGGAACATTAATTCGGTAAGTTTCGCACGCTGGAGAACACTGCGTTAGCAGGATCTGCTGCTGATGTTTGTC
>JAWWDH010000687.1:0-1551 GCA_033720015.1 Pseudomonas sp. | reverse complement strand
CTGCGCGCCGAAGAGCAACGCGGTGTACAACGCCTTTAATGCCGCCATGCGTGATGCCGCCGAGCATGGCTCGCAGGAAGTCCCGCTGCACCTGCGTAATGCGCCAACCAAACTGATGAAACAACTGGGCTACGGCGACGAATACCGCTATGCCCACGATGAGCCCGACGCCTATGCAGCGGGCGAGGATTACTTTCCCGAAGCCTTCGAGCCCCGTAACTACTATCAACCGGTGCCTCGTGGCCTGGAACTGAAAATCCGCGACAAACTACAGCATTTACTGAACCAGGACCGCAACAGCCCTCGACAGCGGAGGAAGCCATGATTCGTGTGGCTTTGGCTGTGGCGATCGGTGGCGCGGCGGGCTCCGTTCTACGTTTTCTAACCGCCAGCTGGGTCGCGGCACATTGGCCCCGGCACTTTTACCTAGGCACCTTTACCGTCAATGTTATTGGTTGCCTGCTGATCGGCCTGCTCTCTGGGTTATTGCTGTTGCGCAGCGATCTACCATTGGAGTTACGCAGCGGCCTGATCATCGGCGTGCTCGGCGGTTTCACCACCTTTTCGTCATTTAGTCTGGAGCTGCTCAAGCTGTTTGAGGGCGGTCGCCACAATGAAGCCTTTGCCTACCTGTTATGCAGCGTCCTGGGTGGTGTCGCCGCAGTTTGGGCCGGATTCGGCCTAGCACGCCTCTACCAGTAGCCAGGCCCGCTAACGTGTGGTGTGGCATGCAACCCTGTTAAAGCCTTAAACTGCGCGGCATTGCGCGCCATGGCCACGGCCATGCAAACCCTTGTGATGTATTGAGACCAGAACATGCTTGATTCCAAACTCGTTCGTACCCAGCTCCATGAAGTGGCCGAGCGCCTGGCTGCTCGTGGTTTTGTCCTCGATGTGGCGCGCTTTGAAGCGCTCGAAGCGCAGCGTAAGACCGTACAAACCCGCACTGAGCAGCTGCAAGCCGAGCGCAACAGTCGCTCCAAGTCCATTGGCCAAGCCAAGCAACGCGGCGAGGACATTGCGCCATTGTTGGCGGAAGTGGACCAGATGGGCAGCGACTTGGAGCAGGGCAAGCGCGAGCTCGACACGATTCAGAGTGAACTCGACAGCCTGTTATTGAACATTCCAAACCTGCCACATGAGTCGGTGCCGGTCGGTGCTGATGAAGAGGGTAACGTTGAGGTCTCGCGCTGGGGCACGCCGCGCAGCTTCGATTTCCCGATTCAGGATCACGTCGCTTTGGGCGAGCAACACGGCTGGCTGGATTTTGAAACCGCCGCCAAACTCTCCGGTGCGCGCTTTGCCTTGCTGCGTGGGCCAATCGCCCGCATGCACCGCGCCCTGGCGCAATTTATGATCAACCTGCACACCAGCGAGCATGGCTATGAAGAAGCCTATACGCCGTATCTGGTGCAGGCTCCGGCACTGCAAGGCACGGGTCAGCTGCCGAAGTTTGAAGAAGACCTGTTTAAGATCAGCCGTGAAGGCGAGGCGGATCTGTACCTGATCCCAACTGCGGAAGTGTCGCTGACCAATATCGTCGCCGGCGAG
>JAWWDH010000686.1:0-1556 GCA_033720015.1 Pseudomonas sp. | reverse complement strand
GTGGTGCATGGCGGCAAGGAAGTGGTTGAACAGCTGCTGGTACACCCACAGGTGCGCGCGATTTCGTTTGTCGGCTCGGTGGCGGTGGGCCGGCATATTTACCGTACCGGCACCGATCATCTGAAGCGGGTGCAGGCCTTTGCCGGTGCCAAAAACCATATGGTGGTGCTGCCCGACGCCAATCGGCAGCAGGCGATCAATAACCTGGTCGGCGCCTCGGTCGGTGCCGCCGGCCAGCGCTGCATGGCGATTTCGGTGGCAGTGCTGGTGGGGGAAGCCGCCAGCTGGATTCCAGATTTACAGGCGGCGATGGAAAAGGTGCGCCCCGGTATCTGGAATGATCCCAGGGCCGGTTACGGCCCGCTGATCAGCGCGTCGGCCAAGGAGCGGGTGTTGCGGCTGATTGCCGAGGGCAAGCGGGAGGGCGCCAACTGCCTGCTCGACGGCAGTGATGCTCAAGTGAGCGGCTATCCGAACGGCAACTGGGTAGGGCCCACCCTGTTCAGTGGCGTGACCACCGAGATGAGCATCTACCGGGAAGAAATCTTCGGGCCGGTATTATTGGTGATAACGGTAGACAGCCTGGAGGAGGCCATTGCGTTGGTAAATGCCAATCCCTATGGTAACGGCACCTCGATTTTTACCGCCTCGGGGGCGGCGGCGCGAAAATATCAGCACGAAATTCAGGTCGGCCAGGTGGGCATCAATGTGCCCATACCGGTGCCGCTGCCGTTTTTCTCCTTTACCGGCTGGCGCAACTCTTTCTACGGCGACCTGCATGCCTACGGCAAGCAGGCGGTACGCTTTTATACCGAGACCAAAACCGTCACCGCCCGCTGGTTTGATGACGACGTTGTGGCCGGACCCAACATGTCGATTCACCTTAAATAACAGCAAAGTCTGTCTCTTAGTCACAAATCCAGAGTAGGAGAACAGCTTGGTTTTTAGCTCAATGTTTGCGCTTCGGCCAAAGGACCAGCTCCGCCGACTCGCCGTGAACCCATCCCTGGGGGCTCAGCCGCGCCATCCGTGGTGCGGATGGTCGGCTGAGCAGATTCCTTTGTCCTCTCTGAAGCTTCGGCGTCGCCTGTTTGTGATGCTAACAGTTAACTCGGATCTCAAGATGGGGCAACAGGGATTGCCTCAGCCGACCATCACATGTCAGGGATGACATGTGTGAGCCTTACACGGATGTACTTGTAGCGTGTCGGAGGAGGCAACCCTGCTGCCTCAGAGTTCGACAAGCCAGCATCCTTTTTCGACCAAAGAGGAGTGTTTATGGACTTTGAACTGAGTGACGAACAGCGCGCCTTCGTCGAGTTGGCCGATGACTTTGCCCGTAACGAACTTGAGCCTCACGCCGCCGATTGGGATCGGGATCATCATTTTCCGGTCGAGGTGCTGCAAAAGGCCGGCGGGCTCGGTTTTTGCGGTCTTTACACCCCCGAAGCGGCCGGTGGCCTGGGGCTGAGCCGGCTCGATGCCAGTCTTATCTTCGAACGTCTGTCCATGGGCTGCACTTCTACTACCGCCTTTCTCACCATTCACAATATGGT
>JAWWDH010000685.1:0-1559 GCA_033720015.1 Pseudomonas sp. | reverse complement strand
CCTGGGTTCTGTAACGCTCATCCGACAAGTTCTTACCCCAAACGGATACCTTCCACTCACCGGTTTGTGTGCCAATGCCGGCCCTTGCATTCCAAAGCCAGTAGCTAGCCTCCACCGCCTCAACAGGTTGACGCACGATGTCGAAGGTCACATCGTCCTGGTAGTTGAAGTCGACAATGGTTTCAAAGTAGAGGCCCGCGGACAGTGGCTGCTCGTAGCGAATCATCCCATTGACGTTCACCTCGGGCGAGTTTGGCAGCTCGCTGCCCTCTGCAACCCCGCCGACTATCGAGCGTGTGATTTCGGTATCCAGTAGGCCAAGCCCCAGCCGCACATCCAATGATTCTGTTGCGCGCCAGGCCAGTTCGATTTCGCCCCCTGTTACCTCGGAGTCGCCCACATTGGCGATGCCAAACAGCGTGCCAACCGGCGAGTCAAAAATGCCTCCGTAGAACTGCATGTCTTCATAGTCGTAAAAGAAGAATGATGCATTGAGTTGCATTGAACCCTCTAGCAGCGTCAGCTTGGTGCCTGCTTCATAGGCCCAAAGTGTTTCGTCATCAAAGGGCTGTAAATCGCTTGGCTCGAAGGTGAGCTGCCCCTGAAAGCCGCCTGACTTGAAGCCTTTGGATACACTCGCATACAGCAGCATATTCTCGAAGCCGGTGTAGTCCAGGCCGATCTTTCCTGAGAGATTATCCGTGGTGTATTCATTCCTGACTGCGGGGAACAAGGGGGCTTCCTCACCACCGCCGATCAGATAGGTAAAGGCATCTGAAAAAGTCTTCTTTTCGTCCGTATAGCGCAACCCCGAAGTCAGCCGCCAGTCCTCCATCACGGCCCATTCAGTGTGGATAAAGGCTGCGGCGGAATCGGTCTCCTGGCGGTACTCGTTGCCGAGTGACTCGAAGCCGTCGAGCCCCAGCAGAGGCAGCAGGTCTCCGGCGTCAAAGCGGTCGCGGGTTTTCACCTCGTCATTGCCGTAGAAGGCGCCGGCGATCCACACCCAGGTATCACCTAAGTAGCTGACTCGTAGTTCCTGTGAAAATTGCTCAATGGCGTTGTCGAAATACCCGTCGAGCTGCCGCAGGCTGGTGGCATCCCGGTCCTCAATGTGGAAACGGTCCAACTCTTCCCATGCGCTGATTGAGGTCAATGTGAGTTGTTGCGCAAACTCCCAGTTTGCTGTGAGTGAGAAGCCCTCGCTGTCGATGTCCTGCCGCGTGTCCACGGATGCCCCGGAGCTGAATACGTCACGGTCACCGTCGTCTTCAGCTGAGAAGGGATTATCGATTTTTATCAGAAAGACATCCGAGTCATCCTTGCCGCCATGCACATTGAGCAGGAAATCCAGTCGCTCGGTGGGTTGCCACTGCAGCAGACCGCGCCACGCGGTGCTGTCAATTTTTCCAACATCCTCCCCGTTTACGCGGTTGGTCTGATGTCCGTCGCTTTGCCGTATCCGCTGGGCCGAAAGACGCCCACTCAGGCCCGGTGCGAGTTCTCCACTGACAAAGCCCTGACCGGAGGCGTAGCCAAACCTTCCATATTCCAGTGTG
>JAWWDH010000684.1:0-1566 GCA_033720015.1 Pseudomonas sp. | reverse complement strand
TGCTCGAGGTCGCAGTTGACCTTGGCCAGCAGCAGCTCGCCTTGATACTCCTCGGTGATCTTCGCCAGCAGCGGCATGAGTGCCTTGCAGGGCGCGCACCATTCGGCCCAAAAATCCACCAGTACGGGTTTTTTAAAGGAGTTCTCGATGACCAGCTGTTCGAAGCTGGCGCTGCCTGCGATATCAAAAATATAAGGGGAGTCGCTCATGGTCGGTCTCGGCTGGGCGCAAGGGGTAATGGACGGGAATGCGATGGACTATAAATGCGGGCGCGCTGCGCCGGAAACAAGGGGCGCTTCAAACGCGCGTTGCGTGATACAGGCTGACATGGCGAAATTCGGCGGGCTCGGCCAGGTCCGGCCAGGTGCAGGCCTCCAGAATGCCGAGGCGTTGATACAGCGGGTGCTGGAAGTCGCGTACCCGCGAGTCGGCCACCAGTGCCTGGCGGCCACGGCTAAGGAACTGGTCGAGCAGCGGCAGGTTGGCGCGGTCGTAGAGCACGTCGGCGACGATGATCAGGTCAAAACGATCGGCCTCGGCGAAGAAGTCCAGCGAGTAACTCAACGCCACGTCATTCAGTGTGGCGTTGGCCCGGCAGGCCTCGATAGCCAGCGGGTCGAGATCGCAGGCCACCACTTCCAGCGCGCCGGCTTTCGCTGCCGCGATCGCCGCTACGCCAGAACCAGCACCGAAATCCAGCACGCGTTTGCCGCGCACCCACTCCGGGTGTTCGGCCAGCCAGCGTGCCAGTACCAGGCCGCTGGCCCAGCAGAAACTCCAGTAGGGCGGCTCCTCGAGGATACGTCGGGTTTCTTCCGGGCTGAAAGCGCGGTCCATGTTGTTGGCATCGATCAACCAGAGTTTGAGGTCAGTGCCGGGCAGGGTTTCCGCGCTGAGCTGGGCGTCGCCGAGCAGCTCGCTAAGCGCCGCTTGCAAGGCAGCGGGGGGCGTCATGGTGCCGGTACCAGGCGCAGCTCGCCGAGTGCCTGGGTTTCGCCGCGGGCAATCGGTTGTGGCGGCAAACGCAGAATCAGCCGGCCGGCCTGATTGGCGCGGCCATGCAGCTCGACGCGCGAGTGTTTGTTGAAGGTCTGCGGATTAAACGGCAGGCGAAACTGCAGCGGCTTGCCGGTACCACGCAGCTGGATATTGCCCAGTAGCGCCTGAGGCTTGCCGCGCGGGTCGACCGCTAACAGGGCCAGCTCGACCTCCGCCTCATGGGGTACATTGAGCAGGCTGCCGCTCAGCTCGCGTTGGTGGGCCGGCAGTGGGGCTGCGGTTGCCGGGGCCTGAGGTGTTGTGGCTGTTTGCGTCGGCGCCGAGGGCTGGCCACCGCTGGCGCAGGCTGTCACCAGGGCGATCAGGCTGAGTAAAAACAGTGGGCGCAACGGCGTATGGGCTTTCATCGAGGTCATTCACTCCGTTGGTTTGGATGGACGCTTGTATACCGTAAAGCCCTCGGTTTGTCTTGCCAGAGGGATGCGCTAACATGGCCGCTTTCGTCCGAGGCTGCTTCTATATGCACTGCCCTTTTTGCGCTGCCAATGACACCAAGGTGATCGACTC
>JAWWDH010000683.1:0-1567 GCA_033720015.1 Pseudomonas sp. | reverse complement strand
CGAGGTGACGCGGCGGCGCAATTCGCTGGCATCGACATCGCTGGCGACGGCCATGCGCGCCGCGCCGAGGGCGGTGTGCAGGGTCAGCTGGGCGGCGGTGTCGCGCGGTAGGCCCAGTTTCTCGCCAGCGGCGGTCATGGCCTCAATCAGCAGGAAGAAGTAGGCCGGGCCGCTGCCAGATACCGCCGTGACCGCATCGATTTGTTCTTCTGTGTCCAGCCACAGGGCCAAACCAACGGCGCTGAGGAGCTGTTCGGCCTGCTCGCGCTGGAGCGACGAGACCTGAGCGTTGCCATACAGGCCGCTGACGCCCTGGCGTAGCAAAGCTGGGGTGTTGGGCATGCAGCGCACGATGGCGCGTGGGCCGAGCCAGTTTTCCAGGCTGGCGCAGCTGATGCCGGCAGCAATCGAAACCACCAATTGCTGCTCGCCGATATGTGCGGCGAGGTCTAGGCAGACGTCCTTCATGACCTGCGGCTTGACCGACAGCACGATCACGTCGGCAGCCTTGATTGCGTCGGCGTTGCTGGCGAAGGTTTCGATGCCATGCTCGGCGCTGACTTTGCTGCGTTGTTCGGCTCCGCGGTCACTGGCGCGAATGGCGCTGGCGTCAATGCCTTGCGCGCGCAGGCCACCAATCAAGCTGGCGGCCATATTGCCGGCGCCGATAAAGGCAATGCGAGGAGTGGTCATAAAGGTTTCCTTGGTAAGGATTAAGGCACATTCAATCAGGTGTTGCGGTAATCACGCACGCCGAATAAAGCAGTGCCGATACGCACCCAGGTCGCACCCTCGGCGATGGCCGCTTCCAGGTCATGGCTCATGCCCATGGATAAGGTGTCGAAGTCTAGGTTCAGGCCTTGCTGCAGCTCACGCAGGCGGGCGAAGGCGGCACGTTGCTCGGCGGGGTCATCGGTAGGCTCGGGAATTGTCATCAATCCGCGTAGGTGCAGGTTGGGCAGTTGTGTAACTGCTTGTGCCAGGGCCGCTAGTTCATCTGGGCTGCAGCCGGACTTGCTGGCCTCGCCACTGACATTCACCTGCAGGCAGATATTTAGCGGCGGCAGGTAAGTCGGGCGCTGTGCTGACAGGCGTTCGGCGATCTTCAGGCGGTCCACCGAGTGCACCCAGCTGAAGTGCTCAGCGATAGGTTTGGTTTTGTTCGACTGGATCGGCCCGATAAAATGCCAAGTCAGTGGCAAGTCGCGCAGTTGCGCCTGTTTATCCAGGGCTTCCTGCAAGTAGTTCTCGCCGAAATCCGCCGTGCCGGCGTCAAACGCCTCACGAACGGCTGCCGCCGGCTTGGTTTTGCTCACTGCGAGCAGGCCGACAGACCCACAATCTCGCTGTGAGGCTTGCGCCGCCTCACGTATGCGCACTCCGACCTTTGCAATATTCTCTGCTATCGTGGACATTACTCGCGCCCGCCGCCTGGGTTTTGCGGCATTCTACCTGCTTGTCTGTCATTAGGGAGTCCCATGGATATCACTGAATTGCTGGCCTTCAGCGCCAAGCAAGGTGCATCGGACCTGCACCTCTCCGCTGGCCTGCCCCCGATGATTCGGGT
>JAWWDH010000682.1:0-1571 GCA_033720015.1 Pseudomonas sp. | reverse complement strand
GGATCGTGCATCTCACGCAAGGCCGGTTGGCGATACAGCGCGTTGCCGTCCACACCCAGCTTGGCATCCAGGCAGTGCAGGTTGCCCTGGTCGGTAATCACCAGCGGGTTGACCTCAATCAGCGCCAGGTCCTTTTCCTTGAACAGCTGCGCCAGCCCCATGAAGATTTTCACAAACTGCTTGATCTGGTCGCCTTCCAGACCCAGCTGGAACGCCAGCTCACGGCCCTGGTACGGCTGTGCACCGACCAGCGGGTCGATAACCGCGCGCAGGATTTTCTCCGGGGTTTCCTCGGCGACCTTCTCGATTTCCACACCGCCCTCGGTAGAGGCCATAAAAACGATGCGGCGGGTTGCGCGGTCAACCACCGCGCCGAGGTAAAGCTCCTCGGCGATATCGGTGCAGGTCTCGACCAGAATCTTGCTGACCGGCTGGCCATTTTCGTCAGTCTGGTAGGTCACCAGGTTCTGGCCCAGCCACTTGGCAGCGAAATCGCGTACTTCGTCGGTGGTTTTCACCAGCTTGACGCCACCCGCTTTACCGCGGCCGCCCGCGTGCACCTGAGCCTTGACGACCCACATGTCACCACCGATGGTCTCCGCTGCCTTGACCGCCTCTTCCGGCGAGTCGACAGCATAGCCCTTGGATACGGGCAAGCCGTACTCAGCAAACAGCTGTTTGCCCTGATACTCGTGAAGGTTCATGCTTTGTCCTGTGTGTTACGTAGTGTCCTGGAATGCGCCCTAACGGCCCATACCCCCCAGTGCCTCGTCTGCGCCAGAATAGGTTTTATGCGCGCGCGACCGGGCAAAGTTCATTTCCGAGGCTTGCGATTGGCAATGTGAATGGCATGGCCATGCACGGCCAAGGCGGCCTCGTGTACTGCTTCCGACAAGGTCGGGTGTCCAAAAACGGTCAGCGCCAGATCTTCCGAACTGGAACCGAACTCCATTGCGATCACCACCTGCTGCACAAGATCGGCAGCAGACGGGCCCACAATATGACAGCCGAGCACGCGATCGGTCTCTGCGTCGGCAATAATCTTGACCATGCCATCGGTATCATTCGCCGCCAAAGCGCGGCCGCTGGCCGCGAACGGGAATACGCCCACCTTGTAGTCTACGCCGTCGGACTTCAACTCCTGCTCTGTGCGACCGACCGCAGCAACTTCGGGATGGGTATAGATAACCGAGGGAATGCAGTCGTAATTCAGCTGCACCTTCTTGCCGGCAATACGCTCTGCCACCATCACGCCCTCTTCCGAACCCTTGTGCGCGAGCATGGGGCCACGCACCACATCGCCAACGGCAAAAACGTGCGGCGCCTCGGTGGCACAATGGTCGTTGACGTAAATGAAGCCGCGTTCGTCGAGGTTGACGCCGCAATCGGAGGCCAGCAGGTCCTCGGTGCGCGGGCGTCGCCCCACCGAGACAATCAGCTTGTCGAATACTTCGCGATGTTCGCCTTCGGCATTGGTGAAGGTCACTTCCACCTTGCCATCCTTCACCACCGCGCCGGTCACCCGGGTGCTGAGGCGAATATCCAGCCCCTGCTTGCGGAATATCTTGCCG
>JAWWDH010000681.1:0-1573 GCA_033720015.1 Pseudomonas sp. | reverse complement strand
CGTCACGAACAGCAATACTGTGAAAAATTTAAAGAGTCTGTAAGCATGAGCAGAACCCTCTACGGCATCAAAGCCTGCGACACCATGAAGAAAGCTCGCACCTGGCTCGACCAGCACGCGGTAAGCTACGTCTTTCATGATTACAAAGCCGCCGGCATCGACCGCGGCAACCTGCAGAAGTGGTGCAACGAACATGGCTGGGAAACCGTTCTCAACCGTGCCGGCACCACCTTCCGCAAGCTGGACGACGCACAGAAAGCCGACCTGGACCAGAACAAGGCCATCGAACTGATGCTCGCCCAGCCATCGATGATCAAGCGCCCTGTGCTCGATCTCGGTGACAAGACCCTGATTGGCTTCAAGGCCGAGCGCTATGCCACTGACGTGGTCTGAGCGACGACCAACTCATTTGAATTTGTTGTAAGGAAAACACCATGACCACCTCTCTGTTCAGCCTGGCCTTCGGCGTTGGCACACAAAACCGTCAAAACACCTGGCTTGAAGTGTTCTACGCTCAGCCGCTGCTCAACCCAGCTAGCGAGTTGAGCGACAAAATTGCCGAAAAACTCGGCTACAACGGCGGCAATCAGGCCATCACCTTCACCACCCAGCAGGCCGGCGAACTGGCTGAAAGCATCAAGGGCCTTGATGCCGGCCAGGCCAAGCTGCTGACCCGCCTGGCAGAAAGCCATAGGCCGCTGGTTGCCACCTTCCTCGCCGAAGATGCTGCGCCGATCAGCACCCCCGAGGCCTACCTCAAGCTGCACCTGCTCTCCCATCGCCTGGTCAAGCCACATGGCCTCAACCTCACCGGGATCTTCCCGCTGCTGCCCAACGTCGCCTGGACCAGCCAGGGCGCCATTGACCTGACCGAACTGGCCGAGCGTCAACTGGAAGCGCGCCTGAAAGGCGAGTTGCTGGAAGTGTTCTCGGTGGACAAGTTCCCGAAAATGACCGACTACGTGGTTCCGGCCGGCGTACGCATCGCCGACACGGCGCGGGTTCGTCTCGGCGCCTATGTCGGCGAAGGCACCACCGTGATGCACGAGGGTTTCGTCAACTTCAACGCCGGTACCGCCGGCCCGGGCATGATCGAAGGCCGCGTTTCCGCAGGCGTGTTCGTCGGCAAGGGCTCGGACCTGGGTGGCGGCTGCTCGACCATGGGCACCCTATCCGGCGGTGGCAACATCGTGATTTCCGTCGGCGAAGGCTGCCTGATCGGCGCCAACGCCGGCATCGGCATCCCCCTGGGCGACCGCAACACCGTGGAATCCGGCCTGTACATCACCGCCGGCACCAAGGTGGCGCTGCTCGATGGTGACAACAAACTGGTCAAGGTGCTCAAGGCCCGCGATCTGGCCGGTCAACCGGACCTGCTGTTCCGGCGCAACTCGCAGAGCGGCGCGGTGGAGTGCAAGACCCATAAGTCGGCTATCGAGCTTAACGAAGCCCTGCACGCTCACAACTAAAAAGTTGCTTTAAAGCTGCTGCGCTCGGCTATGCGGCGTTGAACTCAAGCTCCAAATGCTCATGTACAGTCGTACACTGCGCTTTTATGCTTGAGTTCGCCTTG
>JAWWDH010000680.1:0-1581 GCA_033720015.1 Pseudomonas sp. | reverse complement strand
CTGGCGATTCAGGTGCATGGTGGCTACGGCTATACCCGCGAATACCCGGTCGAGCAGTTCTACCGCGACAACCGCCTGAACCCGATCCACGAAGGCACCCACGGTATTCAGGGGCAGGATCTGCTGGGCCGCAAGGTGAGCATGGCCGGTGGCCGTTTCTACCAAAGCCTGCTGACCCGCATCCGCGCCACCCTGGCCGAGTGCGGCAGCGTCGCCGAGCTGAAAGCCAATGCCGAGCTGCTGAGCACTGCGCTGAACACCGTCGAAGGCATCACCGACGCGCTGCAGGCGATGAAGAAGAGCGACCCGGATCGAGCCCTGGCCAACGCCTACCTGTACATGGAGTGCTTCGGCCATCTGGTCGTCGGCTGGCTCTGGCTGCGCCAGGCCCAGGCTGCCCTGCGTGGCCTGCAGAACGGCGGCGAGCGCCCGGCGAGCTTCTATCAGGGCAAGCTCAACGCCTGCGACTACTTCCTGCGTTACGAACTGCCCAAGCCGATGGCACTGGCAGACGTGCTGCGCAGCGCGGATCGCACCACGCTGGATATGCCGCTGGAGTGTTTCTGATCCCGCAGGTGTGACGAAAAGCCGGGCCTGGTGTCCGGCTTTTTTGTGGGCGCAGGAGCACCTTTTCTGTTTAAATCAGCATTAAAGTGCTGGTTTTAGCGATTTTACGCATTTTATAAGACTTATATTGCTGGTTTTCTGGTTATGGCATAGTCTTTCAGCATCTTAGTTCCGATTGTGGTTGCTGTAATGTACCCAGCCCTGACGATACAAACCCATGCCAACGGCCAATGGCACGATGCCTTGGAATTGAGCCCGTCTAATCCGGGTTCTGTTGCGGATGCACGCATGACCGCCTCCTACAAAACTACCTATTTGGGAGAATTTGTTGAGGCGATCGATAGCATCTTTGAATATGCCGTTAGCGTTAACTTGCCTGTCAGCTGGAATCCGGTGGACAGCAAAGGCTTCCCTGCGTTTGTTTACGACATCATTCCGGCTGGCCACGCTAGAAGGTCTTTGCTCAAGCGTTTTCATGATGAAAAGCCCGACGGCGTCGATACTGATTGGTTTCTACTTGGTCGGTGTACGCCCTCGGCTATCGGAAACCTGAGGGTAAAGGAGTCTGCTGAGGCATTGGAGGATACGGGCGCTGAGGCCTTTGCTCGTCAGCATATTGTTGAGCGTACCAACGACTTTCTCGAGTATGCCTGCGAAGCGGGCGCAGCGTTGGGCGGGGCGACCGGAGCACAGGGTGAAGCGCCCAAGTTATTGCTGGCAGAGAGCCGTGACGGCCAGTTTTACGCCGACGCGATGCTGGATGACAGACTCGTGCAGGCACATTGGCTGGTCAAGTTTGCGCGCAACAATGTGACAGAGAACGACAAGAATATTCTTCGCGCCGAATACCATTACTACAAAGCCGTAGCAGATCTGGGTTTGAACACCGTCCCTACGGCCGGTCTTAGCTTGGAAGAGGCGGACAAGCCGAGCCTCTGGATGCCGCGTTTTGACCGCGTTGTGCAGGGGGAGGGCGTAGAGCGCATCGCGGTGGAATCGGTCTACTCGTTGTTG
>JAWWDH010000679.1:0-1592 GCA_033720015.1 Pseudomonas sp. | reverse complement strand
GCCCAGTTTGGCGATGATGTCGCGCAGACCGTTGTGTCCGCCGTGTCCGCCACCTTTCTTGCACTTGACCACGCCCGGGGGTAAATCCAGCTCGTCGTGGGCAATGAGAATTTCTTCGGGTGCAATGCGATAGAAGCTCGCCAGCGCGGCGACGGCCTGACCGCTGCGGTTCATAAAGGTAGTGGGTATCAACAGGCGAACGTCCTGACCGTTCACGCTGATGCGTGCCGTCAGGCCAAAAAACTTGCTCTCCGGACGCAGGCTGGTGTTGTGCCGTGCGGCCAGACGCTCAATAAAAAGGGCGCCAGCGTTGTGGCGGGTCAGTTCGTATTCCGGGCCAGGATTTCCCAGTCCAGCGATCAACTTGATTCCCTGCGTCACAACGGGCGCCCTCTTCAGAGTCGTGCGGGAGATTACTCCGCGGACTCCTCGCCTTCAGCCGGCGCGTCAGCAGCAACGCGAGCAGCGTGGACGTTGGCAACCGGCAGGTTGTGATCAGCGCCCTGAGCCAGAGCAGTGATAGCAACGCCTTTCGGCAGCTTCAGGTCAGACAGGTGGACGATCTGATCCAGTTCAACGGCAGCCATGTCGACTTCGATGAACTCAGGCAGATCTTTCGGCAGGCAGTGAACTTCCACTTCAGTCATGGTGTGGGAGATAACGCCGCCTTTCTTGACGCCTGCACAGCTGTCTTCGTTAACGAAGTGCAGCGGAACGTTGACGGTCACTTCGTGGCCGGCAACAACGCGCAGGAAGTCAGCGTGCATGATTACCGGCTTGGCCGGGTGACGCTGCAGTGCTTTCAGCAGCACGTCTTCTTTCTTGCCGTCGATGGACAGGCTGATGACGTGGGAGTAGAAAGCTTCGTTTTCCAGGGCTTTTTTCAGTTCGCGTGCTTCCAGAGCAACGTTCTGAGGAGCCTTGTCACCACCGTAAACGATGGCGGGAACCAGATCAGCGTTACGACGCAGGCGGCGGCTCGCACCTTTCCCCAGGTCAGTACGCGCTTTCGCATTAAGAGTGAAGTCGACCATTGTAGTCTCCTTGCTAACTCACCCGGGCATTTGCGACCAACGCATCGGGTGATGGGTGATGCCCTTGCGGGCTGTTAAATCAGCGCTCGTACCTTAACGGAACATCGCGCTGATGGATTCTTCGTTGCTGATACGGCGCATGGCCTCGGCCACAATCGGGGCCATGTCCAGCTGGCGAATGCGCTCGCAGGCAGCAGCGGCCGGGGTCAGCGGGATGGTGTTGGTCACCACCAGCTCGTCCAGCACGGAATTGGTAATGTTCTCGATTGCCTTGCCGGACAGGATCGGGTGCGTGCAATAGGCAAATACCTGCGCGGCGCCGTGATCCTTCAGTGCCTTGGCGGCATGGCAGAGAGTCCCGGCGGTGTCGACCATGTCGTCGACCAGTACGCAGGTGCGGCCTTCTACATCGCCGATGATATGCATCACTTCGGACTGGTTGGCCTTGGGGCGACGCTTGTCGATGATGGCAAGATCGACACCGAGGCTCTTGGCTACGGCGCGTGCGCGCACGACGCCACCGATGTCCGGGGAGACGATCATCAGATTCTCGAAGCG
>JAWWDH010000678.1:0-1601 GCA_033720015.1 Pseudomonas sp. | reverse complement strand
ACCAGGTTGACCGGCTGATTTCGCGCGCTCTGCCCCAGCGGCGGGCGGTTGACCGGGAAAGCGCGCACCCCGGCGATTTCCTGCAGTTTGGGGAGCAGCTCATTACGAATCTCGAACTGGCTGCGTGAACGGTCAGCCCAGTCCTCCAGCTTCAAAAAGGAAATGCCTTGGGCCACCGTAGGGAAGCCGGCCACCACCAAGTAGCGGTTGGTTTCCGCGATGCTGGCGTAGGCGTCCTCGACCTCCTTGGCATAGCGCCCGGTGTAATTCAGGGTCGCCCCGTCCGGGCCGCTGAACACGCCAATGATGGTGCCGGTGTCTTCGGTGGGTGCCAGCTCGGATTTTAATCCGGCGAACAACAGCACGCAGGCCACCACGGTCAACAGCAGCACGCCCAGCACCAGCACCCAGGCGCTCAGCGCCTTGGCCAGCAGGTGTTTGTAGCTGTAGGTCAGGCCATTGAGGAAGTTCTCGATCAGGTTGTACACGCGGTTATGCCGCTCACCGCTCTGGTGCGGCTTGAGCAGCAGCGCGCACATCATCGGCGTCAGGGTCAAGGCGACGAAGCCCGAGACCAGCACCGCGCCGGCCAACGTCCAGGCGAACTCGGTAAACAGCTTGCCGGTGGTGCCCTGCATAAAGCCGATGGGGGCGAATACCGCCGCCAGGGTCAGGGTCATGGCGATCACCGCAAAGGCGATCTCACGGCTGCCCTTGAGCGCCGCCTGCATGGGCTGCATACCTTCTTCGATATGCCGGTGAATGTTCTCCAGCATGACGATGGCATCGTCCACCACCAAGCCGATGGCCAAGACCATCGCCAACAGCGTGAGGGTGTTGATGGTGAAGCCCATCAGCGACATCAGGGCGAACGCACCGATCAGCGACACCGGAATGGTCACCAGCGGAATCAGCGTGGCGCGCAGTGAGCGCAGGAAGATAAAGATGATCAGGATGACCAGCCCCACAGCTTCCCAGATGGTGATAAACACGTTGTCGATCGACTCGCGGATAAACAGCGAGTTGTCGCTGGCCACCACCATTTCCATGCCATCCGGCAGCAGCGCGCGCACATCCGGCATCGCTGCAGTCAGGCCATCAGAGATGTCCAGTGGGTTGGCGGTGGCCTGTTTGATCATCCCCATCGACACGGCCGGCTGACCTTTGTAGCGGACAATGCTGCGCTCATCCCGGGCGCCGATTTCGGCATAACCAACATCGGCCAGGCGCAGCAGGTAGCCGCGCGAATCATCGAGAATCAGCTGATTGAACTGCTCCGGCGTATTCAAGTCGGTTTCCGAGAGCACAGTAAATTCACGTTGCTGCGACTCGATGCGCCCGGCCGGGATCTCCACGTTCTGCCGGCGCAGCGCGTCTTCAACATCCTGCACGGTGAGGTTGTGCGCCGCGAGTTTCTCCGGATCGAGCCAGATGCGCATGGCGAAGGTACGCGCGCCACGGATCTGCACCTCGGAGACGCCGGGAATGGTCTGCAGGCGATCCTTGATCACCCGCTCCAGCACGTCGGTGATCTCCATCGCGCTGTAACGGTCACTGTAAAACGCCAGCCAAATTACCGGCTGCGCATCGGCCTCGACCTT
>JAWWDH010000677.1:0-1606 GCA_033720015.1 Pseudomonas sp. | reverse complement strand
GGCCTCTTCAGCACCGTTGAGGATGTCATCGATGTAGTCCGGTGTGCCGCGCTGTTTCCAGGCTTCGACGACCCGATGGACCTCTTCATCGGAAACAAAAGCGCCATGCACACGGATCGGCAAGCTGGTGCCAGGCGGCATATACAGCATGTCACCGTGGCCCAGCAGCTGCTCGGCGCCGCCTTGATCAAGAATGGTGCGCGAGTCGATCTTGCTCGATACCTGAAACGCCATGCGGGTCGGGATGTTGGCCTTAATGAGACCGGTGATCACATCTACGGAAGGACGCTGGGTGGCGAGAATCAGGTGAATGCCTGCCGCACGCGCTTTTTGCGCAATACGGGCAATCAATTCTTCGACCTTCTTACCGACAATCATCATCATGTCGGCGAACTCATCGACCACCACCACGATGGTTGGCAGGGGCTTCAGCAACGGCGCTTCGTCGTGCATGCTTTCGCGCTTATACAGCGGGTCAGACAGTGGCTCACCGGCATCGATGGCGTCCTTGACCTTGCGGTTAAAGCCGGCCAGGTTGCGCACGCCCATTTTCGACATTAGCTTGTAACGGCGCTCCATCTCAGCGACCGACCAGCGCAAAGCGTTGGCGGCCTCCTTCATGTCCGTGACCACGGGGCAGAGCAGGTGTGGAATGCCTTCGTAGATCGACAGCTCAAGCATCTTCGGGTCGATCATGATCAAGCGCGCCTCTTCTGGCGTGGACTTGAACAGAATCGACAGAATCATCGCGTTGACCCCGACCGACTTACCCGAACCGGTGGTGCCGGCCACCAACAGGTGAGGCATCTTGGCCAGATCGGTGATCACCGGCTTGCCGCCGATGTCATGACCTAGGGCCAGGGTGACAGGCGACTTGGCTTCATCGTACTCCGGCGACGACAGCACTTCAGAGAAGCGCACGATCTGCCGGTCTTCGTTGGGGATTTCAATACCAACGGTGGTTTTGCCGGGAATGACTTCCACAACCCGTACGCTGATGATCGCCATCGAGCGCGCCAAGTCTTTGGCCAGGCCGGAAATACGGCTGACCTTGATCCCCGCAGCAGGCTGGATCTCGAAGCGGGTAATCACCGGGCCTGGATGAACGGACTCGACGATGACCTCGACGCCAAACTCCTTGAGCTTGATTTCCAGCAGGCGTGACATGGCCTCGAGATACTCGGGCGAGTACTTCTTCTGCACTTTTTCCGCCACATCGAGGATCGAAATGGGCGGCAGACTGCCGGCCACAGCGCTGTCTTCGAACAGGTTGACCTGTTTTTCCTTGAGTACGCGCTTGCTGGGCTCAGCTTCTTTCGGCGCAGCTGGCGGTGCGATAACTGGAGCGGCGCGATTAGCACGCTCGCTCATATGCTTGTTCAGCGACTCTTCGCGCTGAATAAGGCGCTCTTTGACTTTGGCCTGCTCGCGTCGGTCGAGCACTATGGGGGCAGACACTTCATCAACCCGCTCATCGAGCATTTTTACATAACCACCCAAAGGTATGGCTGCTATAACGTACTCGGTATCGTATTTATCACGCCATTTTAGCAATGGTTTACCAAAGCCGATAGAAAAGCGCAGCACTTTAACGCCGGCTTTACGC
>JAWWDH010000676.1:0-1607 GCA_033720015.1 Pseudomonas sp. | reverse complement strand
GAGCACCTGATCCAGCAGCGGCTGCTCGCTCAGCAGGTCTTCCTGCAGTGACAGACTTTCCCAGCTACAGGTCATTAACTCGTCGCGGCTGCGCCCGAGAATACTGCAAAGCTTGTGGTTGACCTCCTCCCAGGCGAAGTTCTGACTGGTTAGAGCCATGCCGATCAACGGTGCCTCGAAGAACAGGCGCAGGTGCTCATCACGGTCTCGCAGTTGCTGCTCCGCATGCTTGCGCGCACTGACATCCTGCAGGGCCCCATACACCCGCACCAACTCAGCCCCATCGCGCTCGCTGACGCCGCGAATACGCAACCAGCGCGCCTTACCCTTGGCCGTGAGCAAACGCACCTCAATATCGAAGTGCTCCAGCCCATCAGCCAGTTGTTGCAGGATCTGCTCTGCGAGAACCCGCCCGCTGGCATCTAGGTAGCTCAAGGTTTCTTGCAGGTCTGGGGTGCCATTCCTGGGGTCCAGCTCATAGATGCGAAAGCAGCCGGGGCTCCAGTCCATGGTCTGTTGCGGCATGTTCAGCACCCAGCCTCCCAGGTTGGCGATGTGCTCGGTCTGGCTGAACAGGAAGCTCTGTTTGAGCAACTCCTCGCGCTGTGCGTGCACTTGGCTTGCCAGTTGTTCGCGAGCGGTCACGTCGCTCTGGATGGCAACGTAGTGGCTGATACCCTGCTCATCACGCATCGGCGCGAGGGTGAGCTCACTCCAAAACGGCTCACCGCTCTTCCGGTAGCTGCGCACGACCACGTCGCAGCCCGTGCCGTCGCGCACGGCTTTGCGCAGGCGACTCAGCGCTTGCTGTTGCTGATCAGCCCCGAGCAGAAAGCCCCAATTTTTACCCAGGATCTCCTCACGGCTGTAGCCCGTTACCTGTTCAAACGCCGGGTTGCAGTAGATCATCGGCAAGGTCGGCTGCCGTGCGTCGGCAATGATCACCCCCAACGGACTGGCCTCAAAGGCCAGATTGGCCAGGGCCAGCTGCTGCTGTATTTGTGCGCTGCTTACCAGCGCCTGACGCAGGTCACTGAGGCTGCGCCCCACCAGCAGCGAGGCGAGCATAAATAGCAGCACGTTGAAGTGCAGCTCCAAGCGCTCGGGGTCGATCCAGGCCGCAGTATCCGCCATACCACCCAGCAAAGGCAGAATCAGCACCAGAAAAACGCTGAGCGCAGCCCCGCATAGCCCCCCGGCAATCCCCCACACCAGCGCCAGGCCTAACGTCATCACGCCGATTAGCGGCAAATTGAGCGATAACGGCAAAGCACCCAGCAACCAGGGCATCCCAGCTAACAGCAAAAGCAGCAACGGCCAAGGCGGCAGCTGACGAAGTATTTCCGGCACGCGCTGAGCGCCATTTAACGCTGACTTGGCTAACCAGCCACGACGGCGCATCCAGGGTGTCAGATAAGCCAGCAACGGAATGCTGACACTCAGAGCGGTCAGGCTGTCGGCCAGCCACAGGGTCATGCTGCCCGCCGGCACATCCGCCAATGGCGCATGCCCGAGCAACCAGAGGTTGCCCTGTACCCCGAGTGCCATGGGCAGAACGGGCAACAGTACGCCAAGCAGGACAAAGCGCAGCAAATGGTTGAGGTCGG
>JAWWDH010000675.1:0-1616 GCA_033720015.1 Pseudomonas sp. | reverse complement strand
TTACAGGTGCGTTTGCCGTTTGTCGCCAGTGTCGATAATGCCGCGCCAGTGGCGCGGCAAAGCGCCTTCGGCCCGGCCCGGCGTGGCCTGCTGAGCGTCGCAGAGGTGGAGCTGGTCGCCGATCCGTTGTTTGCCAGTGCGCAGATACAACCGGCTAAGTCCCGGCCCAAGCGCCTCAAGGTGATCAAGGCCAAAACCGGCGCCGAACGGATGAAGGCCGCGACTGCTAAAGCGTCAGGCGGCGGTGGGCAGGTGCTAAAGGATGTCTCGCCTGAGGTCGGAGCCGAGGCTATCTTCAAGTTGCTGCTGGAAGAAGGCGTGCTGCGCTAAAACTATTGATGTGGAGGGGCTTTCGGCTCTGGCATCCTGCTTCGCTCTAGCTCCTGCATCCATGCAGTCGTAGCTGCGACTGCCGTGGTTAAAAGCTTGCCGCTAAAGCGCCTCAACCGAGAGCATTCGTTCAGTTGCAGATAGGTAGGGTGGGTTGAGCTCGCGATACCCATCGGAATATTGGATTGAGCATGGGTGTCGCTGTGCTCAATCCCTCCTACGTCAGTACCATTAGAGGGTTTGACCATGATGCATGCCGATTTGATTGATCACGAAGACCTGCGCGAGCGCCTGGTGGCGCTTGGACTGTCGATCCCGTCAGGGGTGACGGCCGAGCAAGCCTGCGAATATGCCGTCAGCGGCCTCAGCCCGGAGCGGGCTGTGGCACTGAAGCGTTTGGTGGAGGAGATGCTCGGTGGTAGCGCAACCGTGCTGCCTAACGTGCGCGAGGCGATTTCGCGCACGTTGTTGCCAGCGCTTGTGCCGCGCTAGAGCCCCTCAAACGCGGTGGCATTTAAAACCGGCTGCCTGGCTCTAGCTCACAAGTCCTTCAGTAAGTCCTAGCTTGTTGCTGCCATTGCCTGCCGGATGTCCGTCGCTAGCTGGCGTACCCGCGCCTCGTCGGTATCCCAAGAGCACATAAAGCGTGCGCCGCCAGCCCCGATAAAGGTGTAGAAGCGCCAGCCCTGGCCGCGCAGGACTTCCAACGCAGGTTCCGACATTTGCAGAAATACCCCATTCGCTTCGACTGGGAACATCAGGCTGACGCCTGGGATGTCGCTGACTAACCCTGCGAGTAGTTGCGCGCAGTGGTTGGCGTGCTTGGCGTAACGCAGCCAGACATCATTCTGCAGGATGCCAACCCAGGGGGCTGACAGGTAGCGCATCTTCGAGGCCAGCTGGCCGGCCTGCTTACAGCGGTAGTCGAAGTCTTCGGCCAGGTCCTTGTTAAAGAACAAGATCGCCTCACCCACCGCCATACCATTCTTAGTCCCGCCGAAACACAGCACGTCGACGCCGGCTTTCCAGGTCAGTTCGGCTGGGCTGCAGCCGAGGAAGGCGCAGGCGTTGGAAAAACGCGCGCCATCCATGTGCAAGTGCAAGCCCAGCTCGCGGCATACCGTGCTGATCGCCCGGACCTCGTCGGGCGTGTAGGCGGTGCCGACTTCGGTGGCGCCGACGCGGGCGCTCTCGTAGGGGCTCAAGCCGAGCTCGGCGTGGCGATGGATGTTCTCGATGACGATGATGGAGTTGTCGACCAGCATGCCGACGGCGACGATCATGGC
>JAWWDH010000674.1:0-1616 GCA_033720015.1 Pseudomonas sp. | reverse complement strand
CGTGCCGGGCTTGATGGTGAACTCGTCAACCACCTCGCCAAGCGCTTCTGGTAACGGCGGCGCCAGGGTCTGGCGAGGATTGGTACGTTGGATCAGCAAGCGCAGTTCGCTGGCGCGCAGTTGGCTGAACACTGGGCTATCCGTACCCGGTGCCGCGACCATGACCAGCAAGGCTTCGGCGGCCTGCAGGGTGCGGCTGTAACCAGCAGGCGTACCAGCGGGCCACAAGTCAGCGGCCGGCGGCAAGGTGGTGGCATTGATTCCCAGGTCTAACAGCCGGCGCTGACTGCGTTCTGACGCGGCGCTGCCATTAGTGAGCAGGCGTTGGCTGAATTCGGCCCCCGGCGTTGCGCTAAGGCTCAGTGCTGCCAGGGCCGCGTGGCCATTAGGGTTAAACGCATGCAATTCGGCGCGCTGGTCGCCTTCGAGGTCAATCACCTGCAGGCTATCGCCGGCTTGGAGGTTAATCAGTGTTAACCCGCCGGGGGCAACCCGGTGACGCTCTAGGTTAGGTGCACGGGCAAACAGGGCCGGTTCCCAGGGACGAGAAATGACAGGCTGGCGCATGGTGAGGCTCCACATGGGCGGGGCGTATAACGCCCCGCACGGCTTCAGATGGCGGTTACTTGGCTAACGGCCGGAGTCTCGCTGAGGTAGGCTTCAAGGGAGTCGTCGAGTGCTTCCAGCCACGGGGTGTGATGCGGGGTGGCCATGGTGCCGCTGATCAGCGAGCGGAAGCATTTGTTGCGATAACCCATGATGTCTTCGTACTTGTCATGCTTCCAGTCGAGGAACGTCTGGTTGACCGCCGAAATGTCAAAGGTCGGATAGTCCGTGGCTTCGATCAGTTGGCGGATGTACTCGCCCTGAAATTCAAACATTTGTTGTGCTGTTTCCAGCGTTTCCTCTTCCTGTCGCCATGCCAGATCTTCAGCCTGCATCTGAGCCAGTTTGGGCAGGGCGATGCGCCCGAGGATGACGTCGCGGGCATACCAGGCTTGCGCGTCGAACATGTTGAAGCTGTACCACTGATCCTGCATGCCGAGGTAAATCAGCTTGGGGTTGTTCTCCCAGAACACGCCCTTGTACAAGCTCAGTGGCCACAGCCGGTTGTCGGTCTTCAGGCGCAGCTCTTCGGCGAGGAAGGGGAAGTGGTGCTTGTAGCCGGTGCACAAAATGATCGCGTCGACATGGTGGTGAGTGCCGTCGGCAAACCAGGCGGTCTTGCCGGTCATACGTTGCAGCAGAGGCTTCTCTTGCCAGTTATCCGGCCAGCGGTAACCCATGGGCGCGCTGCGGTAGCAACTGGTGATTGAGCGGGCACCGTATTTGTAGCATTGCGAACCGATGTCTTCGGCCGAGTAGCTGCCGCCCACGATCAGTACATCTTTACCTTTGAATTCCAGCGCATCACGGAAGTCATGGGCATGCAGCACGCGCACACCGAAGCTTTCGAAGCCTTCGAAATAAGGGACGTTTGGGGTAGAGAAATGACCGCTGGCGACCACCACATAATCAAAGATTTCGGTGCTGGTTTGGTCATTGTCATAGCTGTGCACCGTGACGCTGAACAGACCGCTGTTCTGGTCATAGGTGACGCCGCGCACAGCTGTATT
>JAWWDH010000673.1:0-1622 GCA_033720015.1 Pseudomonas sp. | reverse complement strand
TTCGGGCTCATCCAGCGAATGAATTTGGGTGGTGCCATCCGCACCTTCCACTTCGACATGTTCAATGCTGGTCGCAGTCGACTCATCAGCCTGTCGTTCAGCCTGCTCCTGCCACCAATACAGGCCAGCGCCGATCACCCCCATCAGCAAGATAAAGCTGAAGAAACGCAAGATACGTTGCGAGTAACTCACCGGCTGCTCGATGCGCCCCAGGCTGTGCACGCTACTGCCTGCAGCATCGGTGCCGGTAAACTGATCGAATTCCAGAACCAGACGACTTTGATCCAGCTCAAGCAACTTGGCGTAAGCGCGGATATAACCGCGGGCAAAGGTGCTACCTGGCAATTTATCGAAATCGCCGTCCTCAATCTGACTCAGACGCTGAGGCGTCAGATTCAACCGCTCAGCCGCTTCAGCGACCGTCCAGCCCTTGCTCTCGCGGACCGTGCGCAGGGACTCACCGGGATTGACACGCTGAGCTGCTACAACTTCAGGATGAGCCGCTTTCATCTTTGCTCCGACAAGTACTGCTGATACTCCGGCGTACCGGGATAAAGGCGCTTCAACTGCAGACCCAGGCTGGCGGCTTTATCGCGATCCTCAAAAATTGTTGCCAGACGCGTGCCCAACAGCAGGCTGCGTGCGTCCTGCTCAACCAACGCACTATAGCTTTCGTAATAACCGCGAGCCGGTACGTAGGCCTTGTCCTCATAGGACATCATCGCCATTTCCATAAGGGCCTTGGGCTGACGACTGTTGAGCCGCAACGAACGTTGAAAATAGCCCTTTGCCTGCTCACGCAGATTAAGTTCCTGGGCGGTCAAACCGAGGTTCTCGAACACCCGCGAACGCTCGGGATAAAGCGTGTCCTGAGCTGCTTGTTGATAGCGCTCTAGGGCTTCCTCGTAGCGTTTTTGCTCGTATAAGAAACTGCCGTAATTATTCAGCAAGCGGGCATCGCCACTGCGCTGTGACAACGCTTTGCGGTAGTGCTCATCGGCCAACTTGGGCTCCATTTCGACCTGGAACACCAAGGCCAGTGCAGCATGTGCATCGGCACTGGACGGGTCGAGATCGAGGGCTTTCTTCAGCGGAACCTTGGCTCGACCACTGGCACCTTGCTGCAAATAGCCAATTCCCAACTGGATATAGGCATCACGGGCCTCATCGCGCCCCTTGTCGGTTCTCATTGGATCGACATCGCCGGTCGAAACACAACCGACCAGCAGGCTGGCGACTAACAAGAACAGCGCAGGGCGCAATAACATAAATTTTCCCTTAGGTTTTCTGATCAGCGGAACGCTGTGTGTTGGCCTCGTCGCTCAACTGACGCACGGCAATATAGCGTTCGCTACGGCGGGTACGGTCCATGACCTGGCCGACCAACTGCCCACAGGCAGCATCAATGTCCTCTCCACGCGTCGTGCGCACGGTGACACTGTGTCCGGCTTTGTGCAGCAGGTCCTGAAAGCGGCGAATAGCATTGTTGCTCGGCCGCTCGTACCCCGAGTGAGGGAAAGGATTAAACGGAATCAGATTGATCTTGCAAGGCACTTCTTTGAGAAGTGCGATCATTTCCTCAGCATGCTCGGGCTTATCGTTGACATCCTTGAGCAGGGTGT
>JAWWDH010000672.1:0-1623 GCA_033720015.1 Pseudomonas sp. | reverse complement strand
GCTTCAAACTTAGGAGACTCCACATGCAACCCACTCTATTTATCACTGGCGCTACCTCCGGCTTCGGCGCTGCATGTGCCCGCCGCTTCGCTCAGGCAGGCTGGTCACTGATCATCAGCGGTCGCCGTGAAGACCGCCTGCAGGAACTAGCCGACGAGCTGTCCGGGCAAACGGAAGTGCTGCCACTGGTGCTGGACGTGCGCGATCGAGCCGCCATGGAGACGGCCATCGCCAACCTGCCCGAGCAGTTTTCCAGCCTGCGCGGGCTGATCAACAACGCTGGTTTGGCGCTCGGCACCGAACCAGCGCAGGTCTGCGACCTTGACCAGTGGGACACCATGGTCGACACCAATATCAAGGGCCTGCTTTACAGCACCCGCCTGCTGCTGCCGCGCCTGATCACCCACGGCGCCGGTGCTGGCATCGTTAATCTCGGTTCGATTGCCGGCAACTGGCCCTATCCCGGCAGCCACGTATACGGCGCAACCAAGGCCTTCGTTCGGCAGTTTTCGCTAAACCTGCGCTGCGACCTGCAGGGCACCGGTGTGCGCGTCACCAACCTGGAGCCGGGTCTGTGCGAGAGCGAGTTTTCGCTGGTGCGCTTCGGCGGTGACCAGGCGCGCTACGACGCCACCTACGGCGGCGCCAGCCCGATCCAACCGGAGGACATCGCCGAGACCATTTTCTGGATCCTCAACCAGCCGGCGCACATCAACATCAACAGCCTCGAACTGATGCCGGTCAGCCAGGCCTGGAACAATTTCGCCATCCACCGCGAATAGACAACTGGCTCCATCAATGCGCGCCACTGGCTCTATCGAGTGGTTGCGCGCTGCACCTATCGTGCCCTCACCACAGACGCGCCCATTGCAACGGAAGCCCTAGCCATGAACGATCTTTCACACGCTACTAGCCTGCAGGAACTTGACCGCCGCCACGTCTGGCACCACCTCACCCAGCACCAGGCCTTCGACAACGTTGCCCCACCGATGATGACGCGTGGTGAGGGCCTATACATCTGGGACGTCAACGGCAAGCGCTACCTGGATGCCACCTCCGGCGGCGTGTGGTGCGTCAACGTCGGCTACGGGCGCCAGAGCATCGCCGACGCGGTGCGTGAACAATTGCTTCAGCTCAACTACTACGCCGGCACTGCCGGCACACCGGTAGCCGCGCGCTTTGCCGAGGCGCTGATCGAGAAGATGCCGGGCATGAGCCGGGTGTACTACTCCAACTCCGGCTCCGAAGCCAACGAGAAGGCCTACAAGATGGTGCGGCAGATCGCCCACCGTAAATACGGCGGCAAGAAGCACAAGATTCTCTACCGCGAGCGCGACTACCACGGCACCACCATCACCTGCCTTAGCTCTACCGGCCAGGAAGAACGGCGCATGCAGTACGGTCCTTTCACCCCAGGTTTCGTCGAATTCCCGCACTGCTGCGAATACCGCAGCCAGTTCGGTGAAGTCGACAACTACGGCGAGCTGGCCGCCAAATGGTCTGAACAGGGCTACCAGGTTTGGCAGTTCGGTTCCGACAAGGACCGCAAGGTCGCCGAAGAGATAGATAAAGTGAGCGGCGGCAATACCAGCATCCTCTGCGGCGAGACCTCACTGGTCGATG
>JAWWDH010000671.1:0-1631 GCA_033720015.1 Pseudomonas sp. | reverse complement strand
GTGACTGTGTGAAGGCGATGCAGGATGCGTGCAGCACGCCGATTACGGTCAAACACCGCATCGGCATTAACGGCAGAGAGAGTTACGAAGAACTGTGCGATTTCGTTGGCACCGTTCACGCCGCAGGTTGCACCAGCTTCACAGTGCATGCGCGCATTGCCATTCTGGAGGGGCTGTCGCCGAAGGAGAATCGCGAGATACCGCCGCTGAAGTACGAGGTGGTGCATCAGCTCAAGCGCGACTTCCCGCAGCTGGAAATCATCCTCAACGGCGGTCTGACCGACCTGGATGTCATGCAAGCGCAGCTTGCCCACGTTGATGGCGTCATGGTCGGTCGCGAGGCGTACCATAACCCATGGTTGCTATCCGAGGTAGATCGCCGCTTCTTCGGTGACGACTATCCGCTGCCGTCACGGATCGAGGTGATGGCACTGATGCGCCCGTATATCGAGCGCCACATCGCCGCCGGCGGCCAGATGCACCACATTACGCGCCATATGCTCGGGCTGTTCCAGGGCTTACCCGGCGCGCGCCACTTCCGCCGCGAGCTGAGCACGACCATTCATCGCACCGACGAGCCGCTGGCGCTGTACGATGCGCTGCTGGAACAGATGCAGGCACGCGTTGGCTGATTGCGGCTGTCAAAGCCTATGAGGTAAGGTCGGAGCATACTAGGGAGTACCACCGCACCATGACCTCAAAACTCGAAAGCCTGAAACAACACACCCTGATCGTCGCCGACACCGGCGACATCGACGCCATCCGCCAGCACCAGCCGATCGACGCGACCACCAACCCCTCACTGCTGCTCAAGGCGGCAGGCCTGCCCAGCTGCGCGCCTCTGCTGGAGCGTTCAATCGGCGAGGCAAAAGGCAGCGCAGAGCCGCTTGGCAACGCCTGTGATCGCTTTGCGGTAGCGGTTGGCAGTGAGATCCTGGGACTGATCCCGGGCCGCATTTCTACCGAGGTGGACGCGCGCCTGTCGTTTGATCAGGACGCGACCTTTCGCAAGGCCTGCGAGCTGATCGAGCTGTACGAACGTGCCGGCATCACCCGTGATCGGGTACTGATCAAGATTGCCGCCACCTGGGAAGGGATTCAGGCCGCCGCCGCGCTGGAGCGCGAAGGCATCCAGTGCAACCTGACACTGCTGTTCTCGTTTGCTCAGGCCCAGGCCTGTGCCGATGCCGGGGTCTATCTGATCTCGCCCTTCGTGGGCCGAATCTATGACTGGTACAAGCAGCACGAAGGCCGCGACTTCAGCGGTTTTGATGATCCGGGCGTGCAATCGGTGGCGCGCATCTTCCGTTACTACAAGGCGCACATGTACGAGACAGTCGTGATGGGTGCCAGCTTCCGCAACACCGGACAAATCGAAGCCTTGGCCGGCTGTGACCGCCTGACCATCAGCCCGCAACTGCTGGAGAGCCTGGCCGATCAGGCCGGCACACTGACGCCGTCACGATTGCTGCGGGAAGGGGCTGTCGATCTTCGTGTCGAGCTGGATCAGATCGGCTTTCGCTGGGCTCACAATGAGGACGCCATGGCAACCGAGAAGCTGGCTGAGGGTATTCGGGCTTTCGCGGCAGACCAGCTCAAGCTGGAACAGTTGGTTGCAAGCAGGCTGGGCT
>JAWWDH010000670.1:0-1634 GCA_033720015.1 Pseudomonas sp. | reverse complement strand
ATTTAAGAAGGCAGGTGAGCCGGCACTCCCGTGGCTCTTGACCACACTGGCGCGCAATCCTATCAGACTTGCGCCGTTATACTGGTCGGGGTTCAGATGGGAAAGCCGCTTTTTTAACCAAACAGTCAATATTTTGCTTAAAAAACCGCGCTGTTGTCGTTGACCGAGCAACAGCCGTGCTACCCCTTCACTGGTTTTCAAGGCCACATTGCCGACAAAACCATCGCATACAATAACATCGACGCGACCGGAAAACAGCTCGTCTCCTTCCACGTATCCGCTATAGTGCAACCCTTCAATCTGTTGCAAGCACTGCGCCGCCTCGCGAACCGACTCATTGCCCTTGTTGGCTTCCACACCCACATTCAGCAGGCCGATGCGAGGATGACTGATGCCCAGGATATGCCGTGCCGCCTGCTCGCCCATCAGGGCAAACTGCACCAGTTGTTCGGCGCCGCAGCAAAGATTGGCTCCCACATCCAGCAGCAGCGCATAGCCACCGCCGGCCTGTGGCATGCGCGTGATAAGCGCGGGGCGGTCCACCCCGGGCAGGGTATTGAGCGTTTTCATCGCCATCACCATCAGGGCACCGGTGTTACCGGCGCTGACGCAGGCCTGCGCCCGCCCTGATGCCAGAGCATCAAGCGCGTTGCGCATGGAGGAGTCGGTCAGATGACGCAGGGCATAGGCGGCTTTATGTTCGTTTCCTACCTGCTGGCTGCAATATTGCACAGACACCCGACTATGGGAGTCCAGGCGAAAGCGGCGTAACCAGGGAGAAAGCTCGGCCTCGAGGCCAAACAGAACCAGATTGAGATCAGGCAGAAGCGACAGTGCCTGCGCGGCGGCAGGCACTGTAACCGAAGGGCCATGATCGCCCCCCATCATATCTAACGCAACGGTCAGCTGCGGCAAAAGGCAACCCTTACTTGGCGATTACCTTTTTACCACGGTAGAAACCGTCGGCAGTCACGTGGTGACGACGATGCAGTTCACCAGTGGTTTGATCTACAGACAGAGCTGCAGTGGTCAGTGCGTCATGAGAGCGACGCTGACCACGACGTGAACGAGATACTTTACTCTTTTGTACGGCCATTTGACCTCACTCCTAAATCAGTTACTTACGTTTCAGTCCTTCCAGAACCGCAAAAGGGTTCGGACGCTCTTCAGCGGTTGGGATCTCACCAAAGCTTTGGTCAAATTTACCTTCGGAACACTGCTCATTTTCATGAGTCGGTATCTGAGGTAAAGCAAGGATTAATTCATCCTCGATGACTTCAGCCAGGTTGATTTCGCCAATTTCATCCACTTCAATAGTGTCGTAATCTTCCGGCAGTTCAGGCGCCTCTGCGTTTGCACGTAGCGGCGTGTATGTAAATTCGGATTCTATAGTGGTATCAAACAGCTCATTGCATCTTTGGCACTGGAGCGACACCTGAGTTCGGGCATGGCCCGACATCACGCGCAGCCCCTGGGCATCTGTACCAAAGTTCAGAGACACGTCGATATCACCATGGATACCTTGGGTTGAATCCTGCAGTCTGGGCATCAGAACAGCGGCAAACACGCCTTGATATACAAGACGACTTTGCGCGCAGCGAGCGGGATCAACCTTAATGGGCAACTTTACCTTT
>JAWWDH010000669.1:0-1638 GCA_033720015.1 Pseudomonas sp. | reverse complement strand
AGCAAATGGTTGAGGTCGGGCAAGGCTGGATCAAACGGGCGCAGTCGTAACAACGCCCAGGCCAGCGCGACACCGAGGGTTTCCGGCAAGGCATACAAGGCTGCCCACTGCCACTCCAGCCCCCATAACGGGATGGACAACAGGGCATTGCAGTACACCGCCAACAGCACGCGCGGCCCCCACCACAGGGCAAAGACCAGCGCTAGGGCAAACGGTGGATACCAGAGCGCCGCGCCAGCGCTGAACTGACTCGCGAGAGCAAGCCAGGTGGCCAGATGGAGAAATGGCAGCGGCAGCAACCAAGTCCATAGAGAGAGGCGGTGTGGAACGGCGGGCATGCTGACCTCATGTCATCGCGCTGATAATTCATGGCTCAGCGTAACAGGGCCAGCATGCCAGATTTTTCTTCCAAACGGTTTACCAACGCGTAAGCCGCGAGTTACACCGCGTCGCGCGGCAACAGCAACCCCAGCGGCAGACAAACCCGCGCTTCCAGCCCGCCGCCGGAACGGTTGCGTAACTCGACACTGCCACCATGCAGCGCGGCGATGCGCTTGACGATGGCCAAGCCCAACCCCGCGCCCTGACCGCCACGGGCACGGTCGCCACGAATAAAGGGGTTGATGATGCTGCCCAGCTCGGCGGGATCAATACCCTGGCCGCGATCGAGCACGCTCAGCACCACATAGGGCGCACTGTGATCACCCGACAGGGAAACCGCCACCTCTACGGCATTGCCACCGTAGCGCAGGGCGTTTTCAATCAAATTGACCAGCAGCCGCTTGAGCGACACCCGGCGCAGCGGAAAGGCCGGTACAGGTTCCAGGCACAGGCGCACTATTTCCTGCTTCTGGTTGTAAGGGGCGACCACCTCTCGAATCAGTTCGAGCATATCGAGCTGCTCCAGCGGCTCGTCACGGCCATCGCGGATAAAGGCCAGGAACTGATCGAGAATCGCGTCCATGTCCTCGATATCGCGCACCATGTCCTCGGTCAGCTCAGAGTCGGTGTGCAGAAACTCCATGGATAGACGCAGACGGGTCAGCGGCGTGCGCAGGTCATGCGACACCCCGGCGAGCATCAATTCACGCTCGCGGGCGGCCTGCTCAACGTCTTCGGCCATCTGGTTGAAGGCGCGGTACACCTCGGCCATCTCGCTCGGCGTATCACTGATCGGCAAACGCACGCTACGGCCCTTGCCGAGCTGCCGGGCAGCAAACACCAAGCGTTTCAGCGGCGCATTGAGCTGGCTGACAAAAATCCACGCAGCCGCCGTCGACAGCAAACCGATGGCCAGAAACCAGCCGAGTACACTCCAGATGCGCTGGCCACGCAGCGGATGCGGGTAGAGCGGCACTTTCAGCCAGTCATCACCCAATGCCGGCGCATGCACCCAGAGCGCCGGCGGGCTCTTGGCGCGCACCCGCACTTCGGTTTGCGGGCCCAGCTCGGTCTGCATCTGCCGCGCAAAAATCTCGCTGTAGGGCCAGTGCTGCTCGGTGGCGGGCACCTGCTCATGCGGCACCCGCGTCAACCCGGCGGCCTCGGCAATGGTGGCGCGGTCTTCCGGGTCCGCCGCCCAATAAGCGCGCAGGGTCAGCGCCGCGCCGTGGCTGTACTGGCGGTCGACCAGCACGT
>JAWWDH010000668.1:0-1641 GCA_033720015.1 Pseudomonas sp. | reverse complement strand
TGCACAACGACATGGCCACCTTTACCGAGGCGGCGGTGGTATTGCCGATGCCCATTTCGCCACCGATAAACAACTGGCAGCCCGCCTCATGGGCGCGCTGCACGCTTGCCTGGCCGGCACCCATGGCCAGCAGTAACTGCGCCACGGTCATCGCCGGTGCCTCGGCGAAGTTCTGCGTACCCGGGCCAATGTGCAATTGGCGCACGCCGCGCAGCGGGTCTAATGGCACGGCGAGGCCCAGATCGATCACCTCCAGCGTCGCGCCCAGCTGCTTGGCCAACACGCTGATCGCCGCGCCGCCGTTGACGAAGTTATGCAGCATCTGCCCGGTAACAGCCTGGGGGAAGGCCGATACCCCTTCGGCCACCACGCCGTGGTCGCCGGCAAAAATGCTGATCCACAGGTTGTCCACCTGCGGCCGCTGATTGCCCTGCATGGCCGCCAGGTCAATGGCCAACTGTTCCAACTGGCCGAGCGAGCCGGCCGGTTTGGTCAGCTGTTGCTGGCGCGTCTGCGCCTTGCGGCGTACGGAGGCATTCAACGCCTGACAGCTTTGTTGCCACCATTGCTCACTCATAGCGCTGCTCCTTTCAAGACCATCGGCAAACCCGCCACGGTAAACACCACGCGCTGACAGCGCTCGGCCAAGGCCTGATGCAGCCAGCCGGCCTCATCCACATAGCGGCGGGTGAGCTCGCCCAGTGGCACCACGCCGAGGCCGGTTTCATTACTGACCAGAATAATCCGTCCCGGCAAAGCCGTCAGGCATTCGAGCAGCGCCTCGCGCTCGGCGGGCAAGCGTGCTGGGTCATCGAGCATCAGCAGATTGGTCAGCCACAGGGTCAGGCAATCGACCAACAGGCACTTGTCAGCTGCGGCGTGCTCACGCAGCACCTGGGCCAGGGCCAAGGGCTCCTCTACCAGCCCCCAGGTAGGCGGACGACGCTCGCGGTGATGCTGGATACGCGCATCCATCTCGCCATCCAGCGCCTGGCTGGTGGCGATATAGGTCACCGCCAGGCCAGACTCGCTGGCCAGTCTCTCGGCCAAGCGGCTCTTGCCGGAACGGGCACCGCCGAGGATCAATTCATGCATGTTCAAACCTCATAGATGGACCCACTCACAGACCACAGAGCTGACGTAGCCGAGACGTATCCAGATGCTGTTCAACCAGATCAGCCAGGCGCTCGATATCACGCTCACGCAAAGCGTGGTAATCCACCGTTTGCACCTCGCGCAGCCCGGCCCAACGCAGCAGCGCGCTGCACGCCTCGCTGCGTTCAAACAGGCCATGCAGGTAAGTACCGAGCACCTGGCAATCGGCACTGACTGCGCCATCGCTACGGCCATCGTCCAGCTGCACCGCCGCCGCGTCCAGGGCCGCGCCACTACTGACACCGGCATGAATTTCGTAGCCACTGACCGGGGCATTTTCCAAACACAGCTGGCCGTGCACATTGCGCAGCTGTTTCTCCGCCTCCAGTACGGTACTGAAATCCAGCAGGCCTAATCCATCACTGCAACCCGCTGCGCCTTCCAGGCCATGGGGATCGTCAATCCGCGTACCGAGCATCTGTAAGCCGCCGCAAATGCCGAGCAGTTTGCCGCCATAGCGCAGGTGCTTGTCGATAGCCGCCGGCC
>JAWWDH010000667.1:0-1647 GCA_033720015.1 Pseudomonas sp. | reverse complement strand
TAGCCCACTATCTGCAAAAAGAGGGGTTCAGCCTGATGGCGGTTGACTTTAACCCCGATGAAGTGCGGCGCTGGCGCAACCTGGGCCACAGGGTGATGTACGGTGATGCCAGTGACTCCGTATTCGTCAGTGAACTGCTGCTTGATGGTGTCAAATGGGTTGTTGCTGCCATGCCGCAGCATGACTTTGGCGTGACTCATGAAGATCCACGCCTGTCATTGATTGAGGGGTTGAAGCAGCAAGGCTATACCGGCGGTATCGCCGTCTGCGCCCAGCAGTTGGATGACCAGAAGGTGCTGAAGGAGAAAGGAGCGACGCTGATCCTGTTGCCCTTTCACGACGCAGCTGAGCAGGCGGTTGAACGCATGAAAGCGGCATCGTCAGCCTGATGCCTTGATCCCACAAAAACGTGAATGCCTTTGCGAACATAATGGGTCGTGAATGTCGTTTTGGTATCCTAATCCGTCAGTCCGCACCGGTTTGTGGTGTTGACTGACGAGTTCTTGTACGGCACTCCTTGGTTAACCACGCTTCAGCCGCGCCTGGCTGGGTGACACGCCAAAAAACTCTTTGAAGCAGTGGCTGAAGTGGGTGGAGCTGACAAAGCCGCAGGCCACGGCGATGTTGGAGATGCTGTCGCTGCTTTGCAGCAGCAGGCGGCGGGCGTGGGTAATGCGCAGCTCCAGATAGTAGCGGGACGGCGTGGTCTCAAGGTGATTCTGAAACAACCGTTCTATGCGCCGGCGCGACAGGCCCACGTAGTCGGCCAGCTCTTCGATGCCGAGCGGTTCTTCGATATTGCTGCTCATCAGCCGCAACAGGGAGCGCAAGGCCTCGGGCATGGTCGGGTCATCGTCGGCCGTGGTCAGCCGGGTATCGCCGTCGTTAAACACTCGATCGCTGCTCAGGATCTCGCGAATGGCGCGTACCGTATCGGTACCATGCAGTCGCTGTATTAACGCCAGCATCATCTCCAGTGCACTGTTGGGGCCGGCGCTGGTCAGGATGCGGGCATCCACCACCATGGTATGCGGCAATACCTCCACCGAGGGAAAGCGTTCCCGGGCAAAAGCATGGTTGTCCGGATGCAGGGCGCAGCCAAGCCCGTCAAGCACACCGGCGTGGGCCAGCGCCACGGCACCGTTCCACAGGCCGCCCAGTATCTTTTGCCGTTTGGCCGCGGTCTTCAGCACCCGGCTCAGCGGCGCATGTTCGCTCAGATTGCAGCGAAAGCCACCACACACAATCAGCACATCCAGGGCGCCATCACCTTCCAGCACCAGCTGGTCCAGGGTAGCGTTGGCTGAAATGTCGATGGCCAGATCGCTGTGTACCGTGGTGGCATTCAGGCCGAAGGTGATAAAGCTGAATAGCGGCGTAGCCTGCACCAGATTGGCGGTGACCACGGCGTCGACCGCGGCGGTAAAGGCCATCATCGAAAAGTGGGGCAGCAGCACAAAGCCGACGTTTACCGGCGCTGTGCCTGCCGAACGTGCCGGCAGAAAGGCGCTGTTGGTATCGCGCAGGCGATGGCTGAAATGACGTTTTTCACTGACTTGAGACATGGTGTTTTTATGCTGACTTCAAAGGTAAGAGAAGCGTATCCAGAATGTTACCGCTTGGAAGGGAATAGTACCCCGCCGAGTC
>JAWWDH010000666.1:0-1660 GCA_033720015.1 Pseudomonas sp. | reverse complement strand
CTCATGCTGTTACGCGGCGAGGGTTTCCAAAAGAAACACCAGGACGCCCTGGAAGCTGACCTGCAAGCCCTGGCGGCGGCGGTGCAAAGCCTGCCGCAAAGTAGCGATGCCTTGCGCAGCGCACACCAGGAACTGGTGGTGCAGGTGCGCCGTGGCGTGGCCTTCGGCCCGAACGAAGAAGACATGCCCTGGCGCTACCCGGAAGACCTCAGCAAAGCCTTACTCGGGGTCCTGGAGCAAGCCCGCACGTTCTCGGCGGCGGGCGACAATGAACTGTCGGCCAAGCTCGAATACCTTTCCGTGCAGTACCTCAGCCGTTCCTACTTCGGCAACTTCGAGATCGCCCGCGAGCAGACCGAGACCTACCTCGGTCAGGACGAACGCAAGATCGTGCCCTCGGTTGATCAACAACTGGCCGCAATCGACGTCAAGACCGATCCGCAGATCAGCAAGCTGAAAACCCGCTGGGATTATCTCAAGGCGGCGCTGGTCGACCTCAACAGCCAGAGCAGCGCCTTGCAGAGTGCCTCGGGCCGGCCGTTTGCACCTACCACCGTGTATCGCCACACCCGTTCATTGACCGATCAGTGGATGGCGATGTACTGAGCTGAGCCGCCGCTGGCGGCTCAGTAAGTATCAGGTGCGGGCTGGCTTTGCGCGGATGTAGGTCGGCCCGGCACGCTCGACGATGGCCTGTTCAAGCTCCTTGCGCAGGCCTAGCAGGAAGGCCGCTTCGGCGGCGACGAACAGCGGGCCGATCACCAGGCCCATGACGTCATCGACAAAGGCCGGCTTACGCCCTTCGTAATAATGACCCACAAACTGAATGATCCAGCCGAGCACAAACAAGCCGATGCCGCTGCTCAGCCAGATGGCTGTCGACTGCAGCGCCAGGTTTGCCGCCGCCCACAGGCAGAGCCCTAACAGCAATGCCATCAGCAGGCCGAAGCGCAGGTCTAGGCGCAGGTAGAATGCCGCCGCTGCCAGGGCTACTAGCACGGCCGGGGATAGCCACAGGCCGAGCACCTCGACACCCGGGCGCGCGAGCAACACCGCCACCGCCACCACGATCAGTGGAATGCCGATAAAGTGGCTGAGAATATTGCGTTGGTCGCGGTGATACGCCGCGTATTGAGCCAGATGGTCGATCAGGGTTTTCATGGTTATGTTTCTCACGCAAGACAGGTGTTCAGCATGAGTCACCGCCTGCGCCGCGCTCTGTCAGCTAGCCGACAAACCGAGAACCAGCGATGAGCGCCGCCCACACTTATCAGACTCGCCTGCGCCAGGGCCATTGGTTCAACGCCCTGCCTGTCGGGTTGCAGGACGCCCTGCTCGCGGCTGCCCAGGTGCAGCAGTTGACGGCTGGGCAAGTGTTGTTTCGTCGCGGCGATCCGCCTTGCGGTGTGTATGCGGTGGTTGCCGGGGGGATGCGCATTGGCGCGGTCAACGCCGCCGGCAAGGAAGCGCTGCTGACCCTGGTCGAGCCGCCCTACTGGTTCGGTGAGATTTCCCTGTTCGATGGCCAGCCGCGCACCCACGATGCCTTTGCCGAAGGAGCCACCACCCTGCTACTGGTACCGCAGGCGCCGTTGCTGGCGCTGCTCGAACAGCAGCCACAGTATTGGCGCGACTTCGCCCTGCTGATGAGCCAGAAACT
>JAWWDH010000665.1:0-1662 GCA_033720015.1 Pseudomonas sp. | reverse complement strand
GACCCGTTTGCCCAGTAGCACCGTGGCGTAGATAACCAAGGGGTTGAACAGCAGGATCAGCAGCGCCAGCTGCCAGTGCATCCAGATCAGGATCGCCGAGGTGCCGGCCAGGGTCAGCATGGCCACGAGAAAGCGGCTGAGGGTTTCACCAACGAATTTGTCGAGGGTATCCAGATCAGTAACCAGGTGCGTGGTCACCGTGCCGCCGCCCAAGCTTTCGTATTCACCAAGGGAAATACGCTTGAGCCGCTCAATCAGGCGCAGGCGGATGCGGTAGACAATATCCTTAGACAAGCGGGCGAACAGCCGCGCCTGCAGCACGTTGAAAACCAGCGCACCAGCGCGCAGAAACAGGGTTAGCACCAGCATCAGACCGATATAGCCGGCGGCCGTTTCCCACTCAGTCGGCAGGAAGTTATTCATGACCTTGAGCGCGCTGTCACCGTCTTTGAGCAGCACTTCATCAACCAATAACGGCAATAACAGCGGGATTGGCACGCTGCACAGGGTCGCCAGCACCGCGACCACGTTGGCCCAGACCAGTGCTTTGCGGTGTTGCAGGGCCAGGCGGCGGATTTCCGCCCAGCTTAAACGATCAGGCATGGGTAACCTGCTCCAACCAGCGCGCCAGCAACGGCTGCAGCACGTCAAGCGGTTGATAGCCATTGGTCAGCAGCGCCAGCTGGCCGTTGCGCTCGGCCAACAAGGTTGGAAAACCGGCAATGCCCAGCCCCTGAGCCCAGCTAAAGTCGGCGGCAGTGGCGGCACGTTGCTCGGCACTGTCGAAGGCCTCGGCAAACTCGCTCCGCGCAATGCCGGCGCGCTCGGCCAACTCCACCAGCACGTTGGCGCGGGTGACGTCTGCACCTTCGGTATAAAACGCACGCTGAATCAACTGAGCCAGCGGCCAGGCCAACTCCGGGGCCAGATGGCGCGCGGTGACCAGGGCGCGGCAAGCCGGCTCGGTGTCGTACACCAAGCCTTCAGGCAGTCCGTCATCGAAGTTGAACAGCTGGCCGGTGCTGGCATTCACCGCCTGCCAGTAGCCCAGGTAGCGCACCCGAGCGGCGGCATCGATGGCCACGCTATCGCGGCGCAAACCGCCCACCACCAGTTGCAGGCCAACCCCGGCCGCAGCGGCCTGCTCGGCGAGGGACTGCAGCACCGGGGCAAAACCCCAACACCACGAGCACATCGGGTCCATCACATAGAGCAGGCGTGCGTGCATGTTTAAGCCTCGCGCGATTTACGTGGGTTATAGCCCAACGGGTGCGGCAGGTTACGCGCCTTGGCCAGTTCAATCTGATGCTGACGCTCGCGGGCACCGGCACGGGTTTTCTCCGGCAGCGAATCCCAGCAGTGCGGGCAGCTGACGCCTGGGGTGTACAGCTCGGACTGACGATCCGCCACCGACACCGGCGTGCGGCAGGCGTGGCACTGGTCGTAGTCGCCTTCCGTCAGGTCATGGCGCACGGTGACGCGGTTATCGAAAACAAAGCAGTCCCCCTGCCACTTGGTTTGCTCCTGCGGCACTTCTTCCAGGTATTTTAGGATACCGCCCTTGAGGTGATAGACCTCTTCAAAGCCTTCACCGAGCATATAGCTGGAGGCTTTCTCGCAGCGAATGCCGCCAGTGCAGAACATCGCGACTTTCTTGTGTTT
>JAWWDH010000664.1:0-1665 GCA_033720015.1 Pseudomonas sp. | reverse complement strand
CAACTGCAAAACGCATCCCAGGCACAACGCTTTGCCGAAACGGCCAGGCTCATGGTGAAACTGCGCGAAATGCTCAGCGGACCTTATGCACCTGAGCTGCGGCTCGTGATGCTTGACACTAGCCTTGCACTGGAAGCAGCCCACTTTGCTGCAGCAACTGAACTGAACAGTCAGCGCTCAGTTGCCAGCAGGCAGCTCCACATTGCCTGGCTCGGCGATACTATCCGGGCTGCCTATGGTGCAGGCGTGCTGAGTAAACGCCAGTACCTGGCACTTGAGGACAGCCTGTCGCGCCTCGTCGGTAACAAAATACAGGCAGCCGCTTACAAGCGCGAACTCAACTACCTGGCACTGGTACCCGGCTGGGCAGGCCGCCAGCTTGAATTACATTTTCAAGAACCGGTAGATCGGCTGACAGCTATCGAACCATTAGCAGAATTGTTCATACAAAGCCTGTTGCGCGGTGGACCGCTGTTGTTCTACTCCAATGTGTTGGATGACCTGCTGCGTGATGCCAATCGGCTCACCGGAGTACATAAAACATTGTTTGGCAGGGAGGTCGGTGCCGGAATCAGGGCGCTGAATCCCGGCATGGCAAAAGGAAAACTGTATTTGGCTGATGCCGGTCAGGATATTGGTCTCGATCCTCATGGCATCTACATCCTCCCGGAGACAACCTCAAGACTGCCCCCGGTCGCAGGCATCATTACTGCTGGTGAAGGCAACCTCTTGTCACACGTACAACTGCTTGCGCGCAACCTGGGGATCCCCAATGTCGTGGTGGATAGTTATCTTGTAGAGGAGCTCACCAACGCCGTCGGCAACGATGTTCTGCTGGCCGTGTCACCTGGTGGATCAGTACAGCTTGCTGAGACCCCGACTGAGATCCCGAAAACTGACAATGCGACGCTGACACAAACTACCCAGGAAAATATCACTTTCGATGCAGACCTCGATAAACTCGACCTCAAGCGCCGGGACATGGTGCGTCTGGCCGATCTGAGGGCCGACGATTCTGGCCGCCTGGTTGGACCCAAGGCCGCCAAGCTCGGTGAGCTCTATCACCATTTTCCCGAGGCCGTGGCCGATGGTCTGGTCATTCCTTTTGGCGAATTCAGGACATTGCTGGAGCAGCCTTACCCCGACAGCGGCATGTCAATGTTCGAGTGGATGCGCATGCATTACCGTAAAATCGAAGCAATGCCTGAAGGCACTGCCGAGAAGGCTGCAGCTAGCGAAACATTACGCCGCGCTATCCATGATTGGATCCTTAGCACGGAACCCGACCCGGTTTTTCGCACACGACTGCGTGAGGCCATGACCAAAGTATTCGGCATTGATGGCAGCTACGGTGTATTTGTACGCAGTGATACCAATATCGAGGACCTGCCCGGCTTCAGTGGTGCAGGTCTCAATCTTACTGTACCCAATGTGGTTGGTTTTGATGAAATATTTGCCGCCGTACACCGGGTCTGGGCATCACCCTTTTCACAACGCGCTTGTGCCTGGCGCCAGGGAAAAATGACCAAACCCGAGCACGTCTACCCCGCGGTGCTGTTGATGCGCACCGTGCCAGTAGATAAATCAGGTGTCATGATCACCCGCGACGTCGACAGCGGTGACTCCGGCTGGCTGTCAGTCGCCATCAATGAAGGTATCGGCGGT
>JAWWDH010000663.1:0-1674 GCA_033720015.1 Pseudomonas sp. | reverse complement strand
GTAGGCGTTTATCCAGCGCCTGCGCGGTGAACAGGCTCTGGGTGTCGGAAATCAATTCTTCCAGGTCGAACTCGATATGCTCCAGGCTGAGCTTGCCGGACTCGATACGCGCGTAGTCGAGAATGTCGTTGATCACTGCCATCAACGAGCTGCCGGAGCTGGCAATGGTGTCGACATAAAAACGCTGGCTGCGGTCCAGTGAGGTTTCCTTAAGCAGTTGCAGCATGCCCAGTACGCCATTTAGCGGGGTGCGGATCTCGTGGCTCATCTTGGCCAGGAAGCGGCTCTTGGCCTGGTTTTCGATTTCTGCCTGTTCGGCGGCACGGCGCGACTGGAAGCCTTCCTCCTTGAGCATATTGATGCGGTCTGCCAAGCCGATGGACAGGGTGATCAGCTCAACGGTGACGCCGATTTTTACCACCGTGGCGCCATACAGGCCAAACAGTTCGACGCCCAATGAGCCCGAGGTGGCGATGATGAACGAGGCCAGCAGGATGCCCCAGGCCAGGATGTAATAAGAGCCGTAACGCAGCCCCTGGCGCCACACATAAGCCCCGCACAGCAGCAGCACCAACGACACCGCCAGTACGGTCAGGCTGGCCAGGATGTTCCAGACCTGAAAGCCAACAAGCGGCGCTGACACTAGGCAACCGCCCACCAACAACATGAATAGCCGCAGAGCAAGGTCCAGGCGCGGGAAGTATTGCGCGGTGTGCAGGAAGTGGCGGCTGAACTGGGTGGCCGTCAGGCAGTGGGTGTACATCAGGATGTAGATGCTCACCGATTGCAGACCGACGTGTTCGGGCAAGAGTTTGAACAGCATGCCGTCGAAGCTGGCGGCAAACAGGCCAATATTCAGGTTGTATATCAGGTACCAAAAATAGGCCGATTCGCGCAGCGAGATAAACAAGAACAGGTTGTAGCAGAACATCGCAAACAGCACGCCGTAGAACGCACCGCTGATGCCCATGAGGTTTTCCTGGGCAGCGGCGCTGGCTTGGTAAGTGCTGAAGAACAGCGGAACAAAAATTGTGCTGGTGGTTTCGACGCGGATGAGCACGGTGCTTTCACCGGGTGCCAGCTCTAGCGGGAACCAGAAGTTGCGCACTTGCACCGGCCGTTGGGAGAAGGCGTAGCGGTCGCCGCTTTCCTGCATCTGCCACTGGTCGTCGCCCGTGCCTACAAACACTTGCAGGTGATCGAGCAGCGGGTAGTTGACTTCCAGGTAGCCGGGCAGGTTCTGCGTCAGGCGGTTGTGCAGCCGTACTTTGAACCACCAGACTGAATCATTCTTGCCGAGGTTGGCGTGTGGTCCCTCGACTGGGGTAAAGCGCGCGTCGGCCAGGGCGCCGACCTGCTGGATGCTCAGTTGCCCTTGAGGGTCTTCCAGGTAGGCCATGGAAGGCCCCAAGGGCAGGCGCAGGTCGGTGCTGTCCAGCGTTGCAGGCAGCAGCGCCCACGCCGGCCCACAGAGCCAGAGCAACATCACCGCCAGCCATATCCGCGGCATTTATCGACCTCATTATTATTATCTGAGGCCTGATCCGGCCCCGCGTCATGCCGTCACTTTGCCCGGATGCGCGTGGCCCTTCAAGCGTCCTTATCGCGTGGTCGCCATAGGCTGTCGACAGTCGGCAAGCGGGTGTCACTTTCCATCTGTGCATCGTGCTCCAG
>JAWWDH010000662.1:0-1677 GCA_033720015.1 Pseudomonas sp. | reverse complement strand
GCCCGCCCTTTGTTGCGCAGCCTAGTCGCCAGTTGCTGGCTGTTCAGCCCTACACTGTTGGCAGAGGCGCCGGCAATCCAGAACAGCGGGTTCTCAACAGCTTTGCACGACGCACGCCTGGTGAGCTGGCACAGCCTGATCAACAACTCCGCCGATGATGACGAGCGCGCTCAGCTGGAGCGGGTCAACCAGTTCATCAACCGTGCGGTGAGCTTTGTCAGTGACCAGCAGGCGTGGGGAGAGGATGATTACTGGGCCACGCCGGCACAGACCCTCAGCCGCGGCCAAGGTGACTGTGAAGATTTTGCCATCGCCAAATACTTCAGCCTGGTGCGCATGGGCGTGCCCAGCGAGAAGCTGCGCCTGACCTTCGTCAAAGCGCTTACGCAGAACCAGGCGCATATGGTGCTGGCTTATTACCCCAGCCCCAGCGAACAGCCGCTGATCCTCGACAACCTCGACCCACGCATTCGCCTGGCCAGTGAGCGTAGCGATCTGCTGCCGGTGTATTCCTTCAACAGCCACGGCGTGTTTCTCGCGAAAACGCCGCAGCGCGTCAGCCAGCCAGCGCAATTTCTCGCACGCTGGAGTGAGCTAAGCGAACGGGCGCTGGCCGATGGCTCGGCCGCGCCCTCACCACCGAGCTAAAACCTAATCAGCGTGGGCTGATATGGGCGATCAGCAACTGCACGGATTCCTGCCCGCGAAACTCATTCACATCCAGTTTGTAGGCCAGCTCAACCCAGCGCACGGTGGGGTTGGGCCAGATTTCGCGGTCCACACCAAAGGCGATGCCATCCAATTGCACGCTGCCGCATTCGCTTTTCAGCACCACCTTCAGGTGCCGCTCGCCGACCACACGCTGCTGCACCAACTGAAAAACGCCATGGAACAGCGGCTCGGGGAAGTGCTGGCCCCAGGGCCCGGCATTGCGTAACTCCTTGGCCAGCGGCAAGTGGAATTCCTCAATGGACAAGGCGCCATCGGACAACAAACGCCCGGTGAGGTCGTCTTCGCAGAGCTGGCGACGCACTTCGGCATCGAAGGCGGCGGCAAAGTCGGCGAAGTTGGCTTCAGGCAGCGACAACCCGGCAGCCATGGCATGCCCACCAAACTTGCTGATTAACTGCGGGTGCTTAGCGGCCACCGCATCCAGCGCATCGCGGATATGAAAGCCCGGCACCGAGCGCGCCGAACCTTTGAGCACGCCGTCGCCGGCGTCGGCAAAGGCAATGGTCGGGCGGTGATAACGCTCTTTCATGCGCGAGGCGAGGATACCGATCACCCCTTGGTGCCAGTCGGCCTCGAACAGGCACAGGCCGAAGGGCATGTCTTCCAGCGGCAGGTCCTTGAGCTGGGCCAACGCCTCGCGCTGCATGCCCTGCTCAATCGCCTTGCGGTCTTGATTGAGCTGATCCAGTTGCACGGCCATGTCGCGGGCCAGCGCTTCGTCTTCACAGAGCAGGCATTCGATGCCCAGGGCCATGTCATCCAGCCGCCCCGCCGCATTCAGACGGGGGCCGAGGATAAAGCCAAGGTCGGTGGAGGTGATGCGCCGATGGTCGCGCCCGGCCACTTCGAGAATCGCGCGCAAGCCGGCACGCGCTCGGCCAGCACGAATCAGCGCCAGGCCCTGATGTACCAAAATACGATTATTGGCATCCAGCGGCACCACGT
>JAWWDH010000661.1:0-1684 GCA_033720015.1 Pseudomonas sp. | reverse complement strand
GCACGTAAGATCCAGCGCTTCCTGTCGCAGCCGTTCTTCGTGGCTGAAGTCTTCACTGGTGCTTCGGGTAAATACGTTTCCCTGAAAGACACCATTGCTGGCTTCAAGGGCATCCTCAACGGTGACTACGACAGCCTGCCAGAACAAGCGTTCTACATGGTTGGTGGCATCGAAGAAGCCGTCGAGAAAGCCAAGAAACTGTAATCCGTGCGCCCGGCGACGGGCGCTTACGTGAGGCAAGATATGGCTATGACAGTCCATTGCGACATCGTCAGCGCGGAAGGCGAGATCTTCTCCGGTCTGGTCGAGATGGTGGTTGCGCACGGTAACCTGGGCGATATCGGTATCGCCCCGGGTCACGCGCCGCTGATCACCGATCTTAAGCCGGGTCCGATCCGCCTGATCAAGCAGGGTGGCGAAGCCGAGGTGTTCTACATCTCCGGTGGCTTCCTGGAAGTGCAGCCGAACATGGTGAAGGTCCTGGCCGACACCGTACAGCGCGCTGCCGACCTGGACGAAGCCTCCGCTCAGGAAGCCGTCAAGGCTGCAGAGAAGGCCCTGCATGACAAAGGTGCGGAGTTCGATTACGGCTCCGCCGCCGCTCGCTTGGCCGAGGCTGCAGCTCAGCTGCGCACCGTCCAGCAGCTGCGCAAGAAGTTTGGCGGCAGCTGATTCCGTCAGGCTTCATCGCACAGTAGAAAAAGGGTAGCCTTGGCTACCCTTTTTTTCGTCTGATTTTTCACCCGTAGGCTGGGTAGAGCGCAGCGCAATCCAGCCTGCTGGCAGTCGTTGCGCAGCCGGGGTTTCGGCAAAAACGTCTCTACCCAGTCACGCATCTTCAGGATCAACTTTCATGTCGCTCGATATCGTCATCCTCGCTGCCGGCCAAGGCACCCGCATGCGCTCCGCGCTGCCCAAGGTACTGCACCCGGTGGCTGGAAAATCCATGCTCGGACACGTAATCGATACCGCGCGCACGCTGCAGCCACAGGGTATTCATGTGGTGATCGGCCACGGTGCCGAACAAGTGCGTGAGCGCCTGGCGGCGGATGACCTGAACTTCGTGCTGCAGACCGAGCAACTGGGCACCGGCCATGCCGTGGCCCAGGCGCTGCCCGCCCTTAGCGCCGAGCGGGTGCTAATTCTCTATGGCGATGTGCCGCTGATGGAACAGGGCACCCTGCAGCGCCTGCTGGAGAAGGTCGGCGACGAGCAGCTTGGGCTATTGACGGTCGACCTCAACGATCCGACCGGTTACGGACGCATCCTGCGCGACAAGACGGGTAAGGTGCTGGCCATCGTCGAGCAAAAAGACGCGACCCCCGAGCAGCGGCAGATCTGCGAAGGCAATACCGGGATTCTTGCGGTGCCCGGCAAGCGTCTAGGCGACTGGCTGGGGCGTTTGTCCAACAGCAACGCCCAGGGCGAGTATTACCTCACCGACGTGATTGCCATGGCGGTGGCCGACGGTTTAGTGGTGGCCACCGAACAACCGTTGGACGCCATGGAAGTACAAGGCGCCAACGATCGCATTCAGCTCGCCGAACTGGAGCGCCATTACCAGCAGCGCGCGGCCCGTCAGTTGATGGCTCAGGGCGTGACCCTGCGTGATCCGGCGCGCTTCGATCTGCGCGGAGAGGTCACTGTCGGCCGCGACGTGCTGATCGATATCAACGTGATCCTC
>JAWWDH010000660.1:0-1686 GCA_033720015.1 Pseudomonas sp. | reverse complement strand
GGCGGCGACCCCAAGCTGAACATGGAAAAGCTCTGGCTACTGATGCGCGACCTGCGCGCCAATGGTGTACTGCAGGTCAACGGTGACCTGGTGCTCGACCGCAGCCACTTTGTGCAACCGCAACTACCGAGCTTCAATGACGACGGCGGCGACGCCAATAAACCTTACCTGGTGACGCCGGACTCACTGCTGGTCAACCTCAAGGCCTTACGTTTTATCGCCCGCACCGAAGGCGGCAAAGTTCTCATCGCCGCTGAACCGCCGATTGCCAATATCCGCATCGATAACCGCGTCAAAGCCCTGCCCGCCGCTAAATGCCCGGGCTGGCCGGATGTGCGCTACAACCCAGTGACCGAGTTCGACGGCACCACGGTGATTGTCAGCGGCCAACTGGCCGAAGGCTGCAGCTCGCAAACCTACCTGTCACTGCTCGACCACCCGAGCTACGCAGCCGGCGCGATCCGCGCCATCTGGCAAGAACTGGGTGGCAGCATCATGGGCAAGGACCGCCTCGCCCCGGTGCCGGAGAAAGCCCGCCTGCTAGCGCGCACTTACTCCCCGGACCTGACCGAGATCATTCGCGACATCAACAAATACAGTAACAACACCATGGCCCGGCAGCTGTTCCTCAGCATCGGCGCGCAGTTCCGTAACTCCGCCGACCAGGACGACAGCAAGGCCGCGCAGCGGGTCATTCGCAGCTGGTTAGCGCGCAAAGGCATCACCGCACCGCACCTGGTGATGGAAAACGGCTCCGGGCTATCCCGCGCTGAGCGAGTCAGTGCGCGGGAAATGGCCACCCTGTTGCAGGCCGCCTGGAAAAGCCCCTACGCCGCCGAGTTCATGGCCTCGCTGCCACTGGTGGCAATGGACGGCACCATGCGTAAACGCCTGCACCGCACACCACTGGTGGGTGAAGCGCGGATCAAGACGGGGACGTTGAACAACGTGCGTGCCATTGCCGGTTTCAGCCGCGACAGCAACGGCAAAAGCTGGGCGGTGGTGGCGATTCTCAACGACCCACGCCCGTGGGGCGCCTCGTCAATCCTCGATCAGGTGCTGCTGGATTTGTATAAGCAGCCCAAGCTCAGCACCCAACGCTAAGACGCTCCACGCCGCGCACAGCTGTTGTGCGCGGCGCCGCTACTCCATCTCCCCACACAGCTGCGCCGCGCGTAACAACGCGGCCGTCAGGCTGTGGCGCTCCCACTCATCCAGCCCGGCAAAACGTGCGACGAACTCCGGTGGCAGCAAGCTCGGTGCCTGCTGCACCAGCGCCAGGCCGGGCTCGCTGAGCAGCAACCACTGCTTGCGACGATCCTGATCATCACGTTGACGCTGTAACAACCCGCGCTCCTCCAGACGATCAAGCATGCCCGACAAGGTCGCGGCCGTGAGGCTGACGCGGCCACTCAGGTCGCTGGCCGTCAGCCGCTTCTCCCCTGCCAGCACCTGCAAAATCAGCAGGTGCATCGGCGTCAGCCCGCCAAACCTGCTGACACGCTTGGCATGCACCTCACCGGCTTGCTGCAAGCGCCGCAGCGCCTGAAACAGCGGCAACTCAAAAGCAGAAACAGATGACAAATCTATTTCAATAGAAACCTTTTTACCTGGCATATAGGCCTTCATAAGCGGCTTTAAACTTTGACATCAAAGCATTTTTTTGTTCTCCTGTAAAAGGTTCGG
>JAWWDH010000659.1:0-1693 GCA_033720015.1 Pseudomonas sp. | reverse complement strand
GCATCGTGCGCGATCTCTGCCTGGAAGAGCTGAAAAAGTCTGGCCTGGCCTATCAGCAGGTATTTGGCAGCACCATGCTGGATAACGTAGCCGCCGCCGTACATGCTGGCTTTGCCATCTCGCTGCTACCGGAATCGTTGATTCAGCCCAACCAGGTGCGGCCACTACCGAGTGAGCAGTTGCGCAGCAATGCGATTCTGAAGATCAATATGATCGCCTCCCCACAGGTGGACCAAGCGGTACGAGAGAAACTCGCCCGCTGCCTGCGCCAGGCCGCGCAGCAAAGAAACGGCGACAGACTTATGACTCGCTAACACCCTCTTCGGCTCGTCTCCCGCCGCTCGTGACAGGCCGAGATGCCCCCTATGGATGACCACAGGGACACTCGAATAGCCCCAACCTCTTGGCCAGCGGCGTAAAGCATGCCGCTGCCAGACTAGACCGTTTGGCTCGCGCCACTTTCGTCGGCTTGGCTAAACACCAAGGCCTTCAACCCACTGTCAGAGTTGATGTCGGCAAACTCCGGCGGGTTTTCCAGACGCTGCACAAAGTGCAGGCTGGGCGCCTCGTTGGCCATGCCCTCAATGAGAAAGTCCGGGCCGATGCTGGGGTCATTGACGCAGGCCAGTACGACGCCTTGCGCGGTCAACAATTCGGGCAGGCGGCGGAGTATTTTCTGGTAATCCTTGGTCAGGGCAAAGCTACCCTTCTGGAAGGAAGGCGGGTCGATGATGATCAGGTCATAAGGGCCGTATTTCTTGACCTTGCTCCAGGACTTGAACAGCTCGTGGCCCAAGAAGCTCACCCGGCTCAGGTCATGCTGATTGAGCCGATGGTTGTCGCGCCCACGACTCAAGGCCGCCTTGGCCATGTCCAGATTGACCACGTGCTCGGCGCCGCCGGCAATCGCGGCCACCGAGAAGCCGCAGGTGTAGGCAAATAGATTGAGCACCCGCTTGCCCTGGGCCTGGGCTTGCACCCAGCGGCGGCCGTAGCGCATGTCGAGAAACAAGCCGTTATTCTGTTTGGTGCCCAAGTCCAACTGATAACGCAGGCCGTGCTCGCTGATCAGCCATTGATCAACGGCCTCCCCCAGCAGGCATTCGGTGGTGCTGTCCGGTAAGTAACGATGTTGCAGCAGCAGGGTTTGCGCCTTGCTGTCGCGCCAGGCAGGCGTCTCGCTCAGGGCCATGAGCATGGCTTTCAGTTCGACCAGTTCGGCGTCACCCGGCTGCCTGAACAGGCACACCAGCAGCACGCCTTGCAGCCAGTCGGCAGTGACGTGTTCCAGTCCCGGCCAGCGCTGTCCTCTGCCGTGAAACAGACGGCGTGTCTCGTCGGGTACAGCGCTTAACGCGGCGCTTAACTGGTGGTGCAGGGTGGCGATTGCATCTGGATTCATTGCGGACTTTCACTTATGGATTGATTGCGGCGTGGACAGCGCGTTGGCGGTCTCAGCGCCCATGGCTCTTGCCGACATGGGAGTGGCTGCCCTCTTCTGGCGGCTGACTCCACCAGTCTCGGTCAGCTGATGAATAATCCTGCATTGCTCGACGCCCCGCGCTACCGAGCAGCGTTTCCTCAACTCAACCAGCAGATCCTGCAAGGCCTGCAAGCTCGCCAGGCGAACCTGGACATGCTCGATGTGCGCGTCAATCAGGGCATTGACGCCTTCGCACTTTTCCTCGGGTCT
>JAWWDH010000658.1:0-1697 GCA_033720015.1 Pseudomonas sp. | reverse complement strand
CGGGGGCTGGACCGTGCGCCGCGGCGCACGGTTCGAGCCGTGCTCTTCACGAACGATCAGCAAAAGCTCTTGCTCATCTCCCGCGCCGACCGGAATAACCAAGCGGCCACCGGGTGCCAGCTGATCGAGCAACGCCTGCGGCACATTAGCCGCCGCGGCGGTGACGATGATGCCGTTGTAAGGGCCCAAAGCGTTCCAGCCCTCCCAGCCATCGCCCCAGCGAAACACCACGTTACGCAGGTTTAGCTCAGCCAGACGTTCCTTGGCTTTTTCCTGCAAGCTCTGGATACGCTCGACGCTGAACACGCGCTCAACCAGCTGAGCCAGAATCGCCGTTTGGTAACCCGAACCCGTGCCGATTTCCAGCACCTTGTCCAAAGGTCCCGCGGCCAGCAGCAGCTCACTCATGCGCGCCACCATATAGGGCTGCGAGATGGTCTGATTGCTGCCAATCGGCAGTGCGGTGTCTTCATAGGCGCGATGGGCCAGCGCCTCATCGACAAACAGATGACGCGGCGTGCGGCGAATCGCTTCCAGCACATGGGCGTTGGACAAGCCTTCCTCGTAGAGACGCTGAATCAAGCGCTCACGGGTGCGTTGCGAAGTCATGCCAATGCCGCGATGGGTCAGCTCATCCTGTTCACGCCAACTCACAGCAGGCCCTCCAGCCAAGGTTGCAGGCTGCTAAACCCTTCCTGAAAGGTACGATCCAGTTGCAACGGTGTGACCGAGACGTACCCTTGCATCACCGCATGAAAATCCGTGCCGGGGCCGCCATCTTCCGCATCACCAGCCACCGAGATCCAATAGCCTTCTTTACCGCGCGGGTTAACCACCTTCACTGGCGCGGCAGCCCGTGCACGATGGCCGAGGCGGGTCAACTGGATCCCGCGGATATGCTCCAGCGGCAGATTGGGGATGTTCACATTGAGCACGGTACGCGGCGGCAAATCGAGTTGCTCATGCGCCTCGACCAGCTTGCGAGCGAAATAGGCTGCCGTTGGCAGGTTATCCGGCAGACGTGAGAGCAGGGAAAAGGCAAACGCCGGGCGCGCCAGAAAGCGCCCTTCCAAAGCCGCAGCCACCGTGCCGGAATACAGCACGTCATCGCCAAGGTTAGCGCCCAGGTTGATCCCTGCCACCACCAGATCCGCCACCTGCGGCAGCAGGCCATTGAGGCCTAGGTGCACGCAATCGGTCGGTGTGCCATTCAGGCTGATATAGCCATTGGGCAAGGTGGTCGGGTGTAAAGGTCGATCAAGAGTCAGCGAACTGCTCGCGCCGCTTTTGTCCTGATCGGGTGCAATCACTGCGCACTCGGCATAATCAGCCAGCGCTGCATGCAGCGCTGCCAGGCCTGGGGCAGCAACGCCGTCATCATTAGAAATCAGAATACGCATGGGTTGTCCGTCTGCCCTGCAGGCAACAGATCGACAAGCTCACGCACCAAGACGGTGGCGAAGCATCCAGCCGGCAGGACGAATTCCAGTTGCAGAATGTCAGGCTCGGGATAATGCCACGACAGGCCGCCAATGGGGAGGCGCAGGATGCGCCGCTCATGGCTCATTCCCGCTTCTGCCAACCAGTCGACCAAGACAGACTCGCGCGCCACCAAGTCTTGCTCAAGCCCCTGGGCAATACCTTCAGCGGTAGAGGCACCAGCGCCCCACAGCGGGCCGGTTGGGTGCAGATCAAGG
>JAWWDH010000657.1:0-1706 GCA_033720015.1 Pseudomonas sp. | reverse complement strand
CTGCGGAAACTGACGGCCGCGCTGATCTCATCCACGGGCAGCGTGGAGGATTCGAGCAGGCGCTTCGCCTCTTCAATCCACAGATTCTGTAAGTGCTCGATTAATGAAGTGTTGGTAGCGACCTGAAAGCGTCGCTTGAGCGTGCTCTCAGGGACTTTTGCGCGCTCGACTACTGTGCCGATCGGTTATGTGCAAATTCGCATCAAAATGAATATTGCAGCCGATTGCAGTGCATGCCCGCCAACCACTGCCTTGTTTAACGCCATGCGTGAATAACCTTTATGTTGAGACAGCCCACTGGTGAGGAGTGCAAGCGAGCATGTCGAGCGACTCAGCAGAGCGTGGCCTTCCCATCGCGCGTGCTGACGATCTGCGCACTCTGAGTGGGCGTCATGGCTCGTGTTCGGCGCTATAAAGGTGCGCGCGTGATGCATCTTGGTGCGAATAAGCTCTGGCGATACACCGGCTGTGCACTGTTGCAGGCCAAGCGTACTGTTCGCGGGGCAGGGTTACGCTGAACTGCTGTAACGCTGAGAGTGGAGATCAGTCAAATGCCACAGGTCATGGCTGGCTGGTTACTGAGCCGGGCGCCCGACTGTTTTCTGTTTTGATTCAGGTCGACTTAGCCTGCAGAAGGTTTGGCGCTGAACAGCGCTGGGTGGCGGTTGTGACGAACGAGAGGGAGCGCGAAGGGTGATCGGGGTGATGAGTGTGCTGCTGGCGCTGCTGCTGGGTTTCGCCATCCAACGCGGTGGTACTTGCACGGTGGCGGCCTTGGAAGAGGTGGTGCAGCACCATCGCTGGACGCGCCTGCGCGCATTATTGGAAGCCTCGATGTGGGTGTTGGCCGGTGTGTTACTGCTGCGTGCCTTTGACCGCTTGCCGCAGCTTCCTCTGGGCTACCCACTGCACTGGCAGGCGGCGCTCGGCGGTGTGTTCTTGGGGCTGGGCGCCTTGATCAACGGCGGCTGTGCTTTCGGTGTGGTGGCGCGGATCGGTTCCGGGCAGTGGGCCTGGTTGGCCACGCCACCAGGATTCCTGCTGGGGTATGCGGCGATGCTTCACTGGTTTGCCGCTGTACCCGTTATGCCGTTGGCGGTGCCGGCCTGGTTGCAGGACTTGCCCCTGGGATTGGTGCTGTTGGTCATCACGCTGACGTTGGCGCGCTTGGCCTGGCTGGCGTGGCGCCGGCGTGGTCGACCGTGGGGGCTGAGCACGCGAGCCTGGTCGCCGCATCTGGCGACCATTGTCATTGGTCTGGTATTCCTGCTGCTGTTCGTCTGCGTTGGAGCCTGGGCTTATACCGACGTGCTGGCGGAATGGGCTGCGGGGCGCTTCATGCAGTTGGGATTACGCGGCTGGCTGTTGCCGGCGATGTTCGCCGGCGCGCTGCTGGGCGGGTGGTCGGCGGGCCTCTGGCAGCACCGCTGGCCCAACATGAAAACGCTGGCACGCTGTTTTTTCGGGGGGCTGTTGATGGGGGCGGGCTCCGCGTTAGTGCCTGGCGGCAATGACGGCTTGATCTTGTTTGGCCTGCCGTTGATGTGGCCAAACGCCTGGTTGGCATTTGCAACCATGTGCGCGGTCGTGACTCTGATTCTCTGGGGGGCGGGCCGTCTGATCCTGGCTTTTAACCTGCAGCCTATACATACCAGGCGAGACGGCCGCTGAGTGAGTCCGAGTGACATGGTCGGACTCGCTCAGCT
>JAWWDH010000656.1:0-1706 GCA_033720015.1 Pseudomonas sp. | reverse complement strand
TCATCCGCATTCAGAGAGGCTCCACCTACAAGCCCTCCATCGATATCCGGCATACCGAACAACTCGGCTGCACTGGCGGCCTTAACGCTGCCACCATAAAGAATTCTTACTTTTCCAGCCAGCTCAGGACATTTCGCCGCTAGCTGCCCGCGAATCGCCGCATGGACCTCCTGCGCTTGCTCAGGCGAGGCAGTCAGACCAGTACCAATAGCCCAAACAGGCTCATAAGCAATGATCGCATCCGCAAACACCTCAACACCCAACGCATCAGTCACTGCAGACAACTGCACAGCAACCACTTTAAGCGTCTGCCCAGCCTCGCGCTGCGCAAGGGTCTCACCAACACACAGCACGGGAAGCAAGCCTGAAGACTGCGCCGCCGCAAACTTGCGCACCACAACCTCATCACATTCACCCAGCAGCGACCTGCGCTCGGAGTGGCCGACCAACACCAGCGAGCAGCGCGCGTCGTGCAACTGACTCGCCGCCACCTCACCGGTTAAAGCCCCCTGCTGCGCATCAGTCGCGCAATCTTGCGCACCGACCGAAACTGCCTTGCCTGCTAAGCCATCAATTACCTGACCGAGGTGCAAACAAGACGGGAAAACCGCTACATCTACATCACCAGGCAATACCTGGCGATTGAGACCGTTGATCAGCTCTGCAACGCTGGCGCGGGTACCGTGCATTTTCCAGTTACCAGCAACCATTGGGCGACGCATGCTTTACCTCGTCGGTCAAAGAGGGCGCAGATGTTACCCAACAGCTACCCGCCTGGCAAGCCGAATCAAGCACATACATCAGCAACAACTTTAGCCAATTCATTGGCATAGCTGCGTACAAGGCTTTCATCGTCACCTTCAACCATGACCCGCACCAATGGCTCAGTGCCGGATTTGCGCAGCAACACTCGCCCGCGACCCGCCATTTTCTCGGTGACCCGCGCGCTAGCCTCCTGCACAGCCGGGTGTTCCAGCGGATCCACCCCTCCCGCAAAGCGTACATTCACCAACACCTGCGGACACTTCTGCATACCCTGCCGAGCCTCACCCAGCGTCTGCTCGCGGCGCTTTAGCGCCAGCAGTACTTGCAGCGCGGCAATGATCGCATCACCGGTTGTGGTGTGTTGGAAGCACACTATGTGTCCGGAGTTTTCCCCACCCAACTGCCAGTTACGCGACAGCAATTCGGCAATCACATAACGATCACCGACCTTGGCGCGTACAAATGGGATACCCAGATCTGCCAGGGCCAGCTCTAGCCCTAGGTTACTCATCAGTGTACCGACCACCCCACCCTGCAGCTTGCCCCGCCCCAGCAAGTCACGAGCAATGATAAACAGCAATTCATCACCATCAACCACCGCACCGGAACTATCGACCATCAATACGCGATCCGCATCGCCGTCGAATGCGATCCCCAGATCGGCATGCTGCGCCTTTACTTCAGCTTGCAGAGCCTCGACATGAGTCGAGCCACAAGCGTCGTTGATATTCAGCCCATTGGGCTGCGCCGACAGCACAATCACCTGCGCACCGAGCTCACGAAATACACTGGGCGCCACCTTGTAGGCTGCGCCATGGGCGCAATCGACCACTATCTTGAGGCCAGCAAAACTCGTACTGGTAGGCACACTGCTTTTACAAAATTCGATATAACGGCCGGCAGCATCATTTATTCGCGAAACCTTACCCAACTGCTCAGAT
>JAWWDH010000655.1:0-1707 GCA_033720015.1 Pseudomonas sp. | reverse complement strand
GGTCCAAAGCACACAGCGCCGGAGCAAACAGTTTGCCGCGCACGCACCCACCGCAGCAGCGCCAGCACCACGGCGATCACGCCCAGGCTGGCGCTGTACAACACCAGCGCCGGCAGACCGAGTAGTAATGCCGGAACCGCCAGGCGCTTGCCCCACACGCCCGGCCAGACAAACGCCAGCACGGCACAAAGCAACGAACCCCAGGCCAAGACCCGGAAGTGAACCAGCCAACCAACCACGGCACGCAGCTGGCAACCTAAGCGCTGCGGTTCTGCCACGCACAACCCCACCCAGCGATCGCTCTCCATCAACGAGTAACGCAGCAGCAAACTGCCGGCCAGACACAGGGTCGCAACAATTATTACCAAGGCCAGGGGCACGTAGCGTTGCATAGAGAACTCTGAGCAATTGAGGGCTGCGTAGAATATGCCGCCACGTCACAGATAACACCCAGAGATCGCCTACTTATAGCCTCTGCGACTAAAATCCAGGCATGTTTATACGCCGCCTGATACTGCTCACCGCCGGCCTGCTCGGCCTCTGGCTGCTGTGGGTCATCGTGCTGCCCACGCCCAGCGGCCTACCGCCGAGCACACCATTAACCAGTGGCAGTTGGCGCGTGAATGAGTACACCATCAGCCCGCTGGAAAGCTTTCAGCTGGAAGCGCGCATCCTAGCGCGCGAAGACTATTACCTCGACCGTGGTGCAAAGCTCTCACCGACCGATCTGGCGCTCGGCTGGGGGCCGATGGCCGACCCCGAGGTGCTGCGCCATATCAGTATCAGCCAGAGCAACCGCTGGTACTTCTGGCAGGCCAGACAGATGCCAATTGCCCGCCGGCAGCTTGAAATCAACAGCGCCAATATGCACCTGATACCCGCCAACCCTGCAGTGGCCAGCACCCTGGCGCAGCTCAAAGCGGGTCAGCAGATTCGCCTCGCAGGCCAACTGGTGCGCGTCGATGCCGACGATGGCTATAGCTGGGTCAGCTCGCTCAGCCGCGAAGACACCGGCAACGGCGCCTGCGAGCTGATATGGGTCGAGCAATTAGTTGTATTGCCTTAACAAGTCGGACTTCAAAATGACGCTAACGTCTGAAAAAATGCGAACCTAGAACTAATACCGTACGCAATCGAGCTTATGTAGTCATAATCGACGCGCATTGCTCCGCAGCAACCGCCCTGCTCACATGAGATTTAGCCATGTCGCACTTCCCTCGCCTGCTTGCCCTTCTCGGTTGCCTGACCTTGATTACCCCCGTCAGCGCGGCCGATATCGACGCCAGCAGCTATGGCTACCCGATCAGCAACCCATTCGAAGCCACGCTAACGACCACGCCGCCTGAGCTGCGCCCAGAGTTGCTGGCCGACGCCGATATCAACCAGGGTGACTACAAAATAAAACTGCGCCCGGAGCGCGAGTTCGAACTACCGGAAAACTTCTGGTCGGTCACCAAGATGCGCTATCGCCTGGCCGAGCAATCCGCTGAGGCGCCGTTGATCTTTATCATCGCCGGCACCGGCGCGCACTACGCCAGCAGCACCCCGGAATATCTGAAGAAGCTGTTCTACGGTGCGGGCTATCACGTGGTGCAACTGTCGTCGCCTACCAGTTATGACTTTATGACCTCGGCCTCGCGCTTTGCCACGCCCGGCCTTACCCGTGACGACGCCGACGACTTGTACCGTGCCATGCAGGCCGTGCGG
>JAWWDH010000654.1:0-1710 GCA_033720015.1 Pseudomonas sp. | reverse complement strand
TCGTCGCGTCCTTGTGTTCGACGATGGCGTTGACCGCGCCACTGTCGTCGCGAACGATGCGGCCGTAGCCCGTTGGATCATTCAGGTTGACCGTCAACAAGCCAAGCTGCTGCGCCGAGACCAACTGCAACAGGCGCTCAAGGGTGGCGGTTTCGATCAGCGGCACATCACCGTAGAGAATCAGCACCCGCTCGGCAGTCAGGCCTGGCAACGCTTGTGCCACGGCATGGCCGGTACCCAGTTGCTCGGTTTGCAGCACGAAATTCAGGTCATCCGCCGCCAGCTGCTCACGTACGCGTTCCGCACCATGGCCAATCACCACGTGAATGCCCTGTGGTTTCAGCTGCCGCGCGGTGTCTATCACATGCGCCAACATGGATTTGCCGGCAATCGGGTGTAGCACTTTCGGCAAGGCCGAGCGCATGCGGGTGCCTTGGCCGGCGGCGAGGATGACGATATCGAGCGACATAGGAGGTAGTCCTGGGCTAACGCCGGTTGTTCCCTGTGGATAAGTCCACAACACAACCGACTAAAAGATGAAATGACAGGCAAGAAAAAGGGTAGCCAAGGCTACCCTTTTACTCGTTTGCGATGAAGCGGCGGAATTAACCGCCGAACTTCTTGCGCAACTGCTGAACGGTACGCAGCTGTGCTGCAACCTCAGCCAGGTGAGCGGCTGCGGAACCGTAGTCGAACTCCGCGCCTTTCTCATTCAAGGCTTTCTCAGCAGCCTGCAGGGCCAGCTGAGCAGCAGCTTCATCGATATCGGCAGCACGCTGCACAGTATCGGCGAGCACTTTGATCATGCTCGGCTGGACTTCCAGGAAGCCACCGGAGATGTAAAACACCTCGGCTTCGCCACCCAGCTTGACCAGACGAATCGGACCCGGCTTGAGGTCGGTGATCAGCGGCGCGTGGCCTGGAGCGATACCAATATCACCCAGGTTGCCGTGCGCAATCACCATCTCGACCAGACCGGAGAAGATCTCGCCTTCTGCGCTGACGATGTCGCAATGGACTGTCATAGCCATGTCTAACCTCACGTATCGGTCTGCTACACACTACTACGTATACAAACAGACCGTAAGCGCCCGTTACCGGGCGCACGGGTGATTACAGTTTCTTCGCTTTCTCAACAGCTTCTTCGATGCTGCCAACCATGTAGAACGCCTGCTCTGGCAAGTGATCGTAATCACCTTTCAGAATGCCGCTGAAGCCGGCAATGGTGTCCTTCAGGGAAACGTACTTACCTGGCGAACCGGTAAAAACTTCGGCCACGAAGAACGGCTGGGACAGGAAGCGCTGGATCTTACGAGCACGGGATACCAGCTGCTTGTCTGTTTCGGACAGTTCGTCCATACCCAGAATCGCGATGATGTCCTTCAGCTCTTTGTAACGCTGCAGTACGTACTGTACGCCGCGAGCTGTGTCGTAGTGCTCCTGGCCGATAACCATCGGGTCCAGCTGGCGCGACGTCGAGTCGAGTGGATCGACCGCTGGGTAGATACCCAGGGAGGCGATGTCACGGGACAGTACAACGGTGGCGTCCAAGTGGGCGAAGGTGGTCGCCGGGCTTGGGTCAGTCAAGTCGTCCGCAGGAACGTAAACGGCCTGGATCGAGGTGATCGAACCGGTCTTGGTCGAAGTAATACGCTCTTGCAGAACGCCCATTTCTTCGGCCAGGGTCGGCTGATAACCCACTGCGGAAGG
>JAWWDH010000653.1:0-1712 GCA_033720015.1 Pseudomonas sp. | reverse complement strand
GCCCGGGCGACCCCGAACCGTGCGACTACGCGATTCAGGCGATCCAGGACGTATTGCAAACCGATGTTCCGGTATTTGGTATCTGTCTGGGTCACCAGCTGCTGGCCCTGGCGTCCGGCGCCAAGACCCTGAAAATGGGCCATGGCCATCACGGTGCCAACCACCCGGTGCAGGATCTGGACAGCGGCGTGGTGATGATCACCAGCCAGAACCACGGTTTTGCCGTGGACGAGGCCAGCCTGCCAAACAACGTTCGCGCCATTCACAAGTCGCTGTTCGACGGTTCCTTGCAGGGCATTGAGCGTACCGACAAGGCCGCCTTCAGCTTCCAGGGTCACCCTGAAGCCAGCCCGGGCCCGGCTGACGTCGCACCGCTGTTCGACCGTTTTATCGAAACCATGGCCAAGCGCCGATAAGCCCGCCGACTGACCCAAGGATTCGAGAGTAAGAAAATGCCAAAACGTACAGACATAAAAAGCATCCTGATCCTCGGCGCTGGCCCGATCGTTATCGGCCAGGCCTGCGAGTTCGACTACTCCGGTGCCCAGGCGTGTAAGGCCCTTAAAGAAGAAGGCTTTCGCGTCATTCTGGTGAACTCCAACCCAGCCACCATCATGACCGACCCGGCCATGGCCGACGCCACTTACATCGAGCCGATCAAGTGGTCCACCGTGGCCAAGATCATCGAAAAGGAGCGCCCGGACGCCCTGTTGCCAACCATGGGCGGCCAGACTGCGCTGAACTGCGCGCTGGACCTGGAAAAGCACGGTGTTTTGGAGAAGTTCGGCGTTGAGATGATCGGCGCCAATGCCGACACCATCGACAAGGCCGAAGACCGCTCGCGCTTCGACAAGGCGATGAAAGACATCGGCTTGGCCTGCCCGGTTTCCGGCATTGCGCACAACATGGAAGAGGCCTACGCGGTTCTTGAGAAGGTCGGCTTCCCGTGCATCATCCGTCCGTCCTTCACCATGGGCGGCACCGGTGGCGGCATCGCTTACAACCGTGAAGAGTTTGAAGAAATCTGCGCCCGCGGTATCGATCTGTCGCCAACCAGCGAACTGCTGATCGACGAATCACTGATCGGCTGGAAAGAGTACGAGATGGAGGTGGTCCGCGACAAAAAGGACAACTGCATCATCGTCTGCGCCATCGAGAACTTCGACCCGATGGGCGTGCACACCGGTGACTCGATCACCGTTGCCCCGGCCCAGACCCTGACCGACAAGGAATACCAGATCCTGCGTAACGCCTCCCTGGCGGTGCTGCGTGAGATCGGTGTGGAAACCGGCGGCTCCAACGTGCAGTTCGGCATTTGCCCGAACACCGGCCGTATGGTGGTGATCGAGATGAACCCGCGCGTGTCGCGTTCCTCGGCGCTGGCTTCCAAGGCTACCGGCTTCCCGATCGCTAAGATCGCCGCCAAACTGGCCGTGGGTTACACCCTTGACGAACTGAGCAACGACATCACTGGTGGTCGCACTCCAGCCTCGTTCGAACCGGCCATCGACTATGTCGTCACCAAGATCCCGCGTTTTGCCTTCGAGAAGTTTCCCAAGGCCGATGCTCGCCTGACCACGCAGATGAAGTCTGTCGGTGAAGTCATGGCCATTGGTCGCACCTTCCAGGAATCCTTGCAGAAAGCCCTGCGCGGTCTGGAAGTGGGCGTTGCCGGTTTTGATGAGAAACTTGATCTGGCCGACCCGGAAGCT
>JAWWDH010000652.1:0-1713 GCA_033720015.1 Pseudomonas sp. | reverse complement strand
GTGGAACGGGTGCCGTATAGATAAGGAATACTGAATGGCTGCGTTGTTGATCCTGGGCGGCTTGCTGCTAATCCTTTCCGGGCTGGTCTGGTTGGTGATGCGTGCGTTTGCTACCAGCCTATTGTGGGGGTGGGCCAGCCTGTTGCCGCCGCTGGCCCTGTTGTATGTATTGCAGCACTGGCGCTCGGCTCGCCAGGCCGTGGGGCTCAGCGCCTTGGGCCTGATTCCTTTGATTGTCGGCCTGACCCTGCTCGCCAGTCAGGACTCGCAACGACTGGAGGCCATTCTTAGTCTGCAATGGCTGAAGACCGAGGCGCAGTCGCCTGCTGATCTGGCCATCGAGTTGCGTGGTGAGCTGCATGGTCAGCCCTTCACGCCGCAGCAGGGCGAGCTGATCGATGGCGTACTCAGCCTGCGCGAGGGAGGGGATTTCTTTGCTCGACGAGAGATCATCATCCGTCTTGTCGAGCCGGTAGAGGGCGTTGTGCGTCTGGATGTTTTACCTGACGATGTAGGACCCCTGCCAGAAATCGAGGTCAGCTGGCTGTTGCCGGAGCAGGATCTGCCCGAGGCGCGTCGACTGGCCCGAGGTTATACCCTGCACCTGAACCTCATACCGTTGCCGCCGAACAAACTGGCCGGTGACTTCCATCTGGTACTCCCCGCAAAGTTCAAAACCACGCTGAGCGGCAAGGTTGAGCTGTTTAGCGATGGCCTGCGCTATCACGAGGGCAAGGTCGATCGGCATGTCGACTCTGCCGATACCTTGGCCTTCATCATCAAAGACTATTTGCAACGACGTTTTGTCAGCCGCAAGGTGCAGTTGAATGAGTTGCCGCCGTTCACGCTGCCGGCCAATAGCATTGAACTGCAGATCGAAGCCATGATCGGGGGGCAGCTGCAGAAACTGCCCGTGCTGTTGAACAAGAGCGAGGCCGATGGTTGGATCGTGCAGGGTGATCGGTTCGCCGCACTGCCGGACATTACCGACACGCCCGCGCCGGATCTCAGTCAGGCGCCCAATTCCACGGCCGAAGAGCAAAGTCGCGAGCGGGTCCGCCGTCCATTGGATCGTCGATTACGCTTCAGTCTCGAGGCCTTGTTGCGCAACCCCAGTCGCTACCAGAACCTGGCGATGCGGGTATCGACGGTGCGTGGCAGTAATGCCGAAGGACGTTTTCAGGGCGTCGATCAAGACGGACGTATTGTCATTCGCCAACGTCTGAGCGGCCAGGGCGCGGCCAGCTACAACCTGATTCCAGAGGAGGTTAGCCGCATCGAGTTGCTCGAGCCCTGATCCGTGAATTGGCTAAGCACTTGAAATCCCAGTCGAAGCCCCCATCTGCATGACATCCGCCGCGCTGCGGCTTACGTCAACCATGTGGAGTTAAACGACCATGAGTGTGGAAACTCAAAAAGAAACCCTGGGCTTCCAGACCGAGGTGAAGCAAATGCTTCATCTGATGATCCATTCGATGTATTCGAATAAGGAAATCTTCCTCCGGGAACTGATTTCCAACGCCTCGGATGCGACGGATAAGCTGCGTTTCGAAGCGCTGGCCAAGCCTGAACTGCTGGAAGGCGGCGCCGAGCTGAAAATCCGCATCAGCTTCGATAAGGAAGCCAAGACCCTCACCCTCGAAGATAACGGCATTGGCATGAGCCGCGAGGAAGCGATTACCCACCTGGGCACCATCGCTAAATCGGGTACTT
>JAWWDH010000651.1:0-1726 GCA_033720015.1 Pseudomonas sp. | reverse complement strand
GTTCCGATTTACCAGGCCCTGGAAAAGGTGAACGGCCGGGTTGAGGATCTCTGCTGGGAAGTGTTCCGCGACACGCTGGTCGAGCAGGCCGAGCAGGGCGTGGACTACTTCACCATCCACGCCGGCGTATTGCTGCGCTACGTGCCGATGACCGCCAAGCGCGTCACTGGCATCGTCTCGCGTGGCGGTTCGATCATGGCCAAGTGGTGCCTGGCGCACCACAAAGAGAACTTTCTCTACACCCATTTCGAAGATATCTGCGAAATCATGAAGGCCTACGACGTCAGCTTCTCGCTGGGCGATGGCCTGCGTCCGGGTTCGATTGCCGACGCCAACGACGAAGCGCAGTTTGGTGAGCTGGAGACTCTGGGTGAGTTGACCAAGATTGCCTGGAAACACGACGTGCAGTGCATGATCGAAGGCCCCGGCCACGTACCGATGCAGCTGATCAAAGAGAACATGGACAAGCAGCTGGAGTGCTGTGACGAGGCGCCGTTCTACACCCTCGGTCCGCTGACCACCGACATCGCGCCGGGCTACGACCATATCACCAGCGGCATCGGTGCGGCGATGATCGGCTGGTTCGGTTGCGCCATGCTCTGCTACGTCACGCCCAAGGAACACCTGGGCCTGCCGAACAAGGATGACGTCAAGACCGGCATCATCACCTACAAGATCGCCGCCCATGCCGCCGACTTGGCCAAGGGCCATCCGGGCGCGCAGATCCGCGACAACGCCCTGAGCAAGGCGCGCTTCGAATTCCGCTGGGAAGACCAGTTCAACCTTGGTCTCGATCCGGACACGGCGCGCAGCTACCACGACGAAACCCTGCCGAAGGATTCGGCCAAGGTCGCGCACTTCTGCTCCATGTGTGGGCCGAAGTTCTGCTCGATGAAGATCACCCAGGAAGTGCGGGTGTACGCCGAGGAGCAGCGCATTGCCGCACTCGACCTGGATGCTGAGGCGGGTATGCAAGCCAAGGCCGAGGAGTTCAAGGCGCAGGGCAGCGAGCTGTACCACAAGGTTTGATCGAGTTGGTTTGATCGAAACACCACCTACGGGTTTGCGCCCTGGGTGGTTTTTATTTTTTCTGAGGTGGCCTTTATCGTGATAACAACCAACACCTACTCGCCGCACCAGAGCGTGGCCAGTAACCAGCGCGTACTGGGTGCGCGCGACATGTTTTCTCTGTGGTTCTCCCTCGGGATCGGTTTGATGGTCTTACAGCTCGGCGCCTTGCTGGCACCGGGGTTGGGCATGAGCGGCGCATTGCTGGCGATTGCCTGTGGCACGGCTGTCGGCGTGCTGTTGCTCGGCGCTGTGGCGGTGATTGGCAGTGACACCGGCCGCTCGAGCATGGCCGCCTTGAAACTCAGTCTGGGCAGTAAAGGGGCTTTGTTGCCGGCCTTGCTCAATGTGTTGCAGCTGGTTGGCTGGGGCGCGTTCGAGATCATCGTGATGCGCGATGCTGCTGGCGTTTTGGCCGAGCGCGCATTCGGTGCGGGTAGCGCCTGGAGTAACCCACTGCTATGGACCTTGTTCTTCGGCACGCTGGCGACACTGCTGGCCGTTACCGGGCCGCTGACCTTTGTGCGCAAGATTTTGCGCAAGTGGGGCATTTGGTTATTGCTCGGCGCCTGCCTGTGGCTGACCTGGAACCCGTTCGACAAGGCCGATCTGGCCCGCATCTGGGCGCGTGCCGGGGATGGTTCGATGCCGTTTGCCC
>JAWWDH010000650.1:0-1730 GCA_033720015.1 Pseudomonas sp. | reverse complement strand
GGCGCGCGGCGCTGATCGCCTGCTGATGCGCCATGAAGCGATCCCAGCGATCCTGCTTGATCTCGTCCGGCACGTGGTTATCGAGCAGGTTGGCCGTCGCGCCTTCTACCGGCGAGTACTGGAAGCAGCCGACGCGGTCGAGCTGGGCTTCGGTCAGCCAGTCGAGCAGGTACTGGAAGTCTTCTTCGGTTTCGCCGGGGAAGCCGACGATGAAGGTCGAACGGATGGTCAGCTCGGGACAGATTTCGCGCCAGCTCTTGATCCGTGCCAGGGTCTTGTCCTCGAAGGCCGGGCGTTTCATCGCCTTGAGTACTTTCGGGCTGGCGTGCTGGAAGGGGATGTCCAGGTAGGGCAGCAGCTTGCCCGCGGCCATCAAAGGGATCAGCTCGTCGACGTGCGGGTAAGGATAGACGTAGTGCAGGCGCACCCACACGCCCATGCTCGACAGCGCCTCGCACAGTTCGGTCATGCGGGTTTTTACCGGCTGACCGTTCCAGAAGTCAGTCTTGTACTTGAGGTCGACGCCGTAGGCGCTGGTGTCCTGGCTAATCACCAGCAGTTCCTTGACCCCGGCCTTGACCAGGCGCTCAGCTTCGCCGAGTACCTCGCCGACCGGGCGGCTGACCAGCTTGCCGCGCATCGACGGGATGATGCAGAAGCTACAACTGTGGTTGCAGCCTTCGGAAATCTTCAGGTAGGCGTAGTGGCGCGGGGTGAGCTTTATGCCCTGCGGCGGCACCAGGTCAATCAACGGGTTGTGCGCGGTGTTTGGCGGCACTACTTCGTGCACGGCGTTGAGCACCTGCTCGTACTGCTGCGGGCCGGTCACCGAGAGCACGCTGGGGTGCACACTACGGATCGCGCCTTCTTCCACGCCCATGCAGCCGGTGACGATGACCTTGCCGTTTTCGGCGATGGCTTCACCGATCACTTCCAGCGATTCGGCCTTGGCGCTGTCGATAAAGCCACAGGTGTTGACCACCACCACATCGGCGTCCTGATAGGTCGGTACGACTTCGTAACCTTCCATGCGCAGCTGGGTCAGGATCCGCTCGGAATCGACCAGGGCCTTCGGGCAACCGAGGCTGACGAAACCGACTTTTGGCGTGGCGGGGGTGGACATGGCTAACCTCGAAGGGCGCTTTGGTGGCGCCTTTGATCAAAAAGTGCGCAATTCTAGCGGCAGGCAACGTTCTTGACCAGCCTGCTGGCAAGCTGGTCAATGCGCGGGTTCTGAGTTTGTCATTGGTAATGAGGTCGGCGCGGCATTTGCGCCATTGGCCAGTCGGGATGCTCGCCTTGATGAAGGATGAGCCGTGGTTGCTTTAGTTGCGGCCCGGCAGCATGCGCGTCAGCGTGTTGTCGTGGCTTATAAAATGGTGAAACAACCCGGCGGCGGCATGCAGGCCGATCAGCCAGTAGCCAGCGGTGCCTGCCCACTCGTGCAATTCCTTCATGGTTCTGGCCAGGCCCGGGTTCTTGCCAACCAGGGCGGGCAGCTCCATACCGAAGAAGGGTATGGGTTTGCCAGCGGCGCTGAGGGTCAGCCAGCCGGCCAAGGGGGCGCCGATCATCAGGGCATGCAGCGCCCAGTGCATCAGCTTGGCCGACGTTGCCTGCCAGGCGGGTGCGCTGCTGCTGATTTTCGGCGAGGGGCTGACGAGGCGCGCCAGCAGGCGTACCCAGACCAGCAGGAAAATACTCATCCCGAGCATGAAGTGCCACTGCTT
>JAWWDH010000649.1:0-1745 GCA_033720015.1 Pseudomonas sp. | reverse complement strand
CGCCAGGGTGACGCGTGGTGATGAGGAATTCATCCTCTCCGAGAACGAGTCGACCTATATCCCGCTGGGCGAGAAGCACCGCCTGGAGAACATCGGCAAGATTCCTCTGAAGCTGGTCGAGGTGCAGACGGGCAGCTACCTGGGTGAAGATGATATCGTTCGTTTCGAGGATATTTACGGGCGTTAGGGATTGGTTTAACGCAAAGGCGCTAAGGCGCAAAGCCCGCAAAGATTTTGATATTGTATAGGAGCGGCTTCAGCCGCGAATGGCGATTAGTCGTGTTACGCCACGTTTGGCGTTCAAGTCATTAACTCAATTTTATTATCACGTTTATTCAAACAGAGGTTTCGCTCCTGCTGGAGCGAGTTACTTTCTTTGTTCGTGCAAAGAAAGTAACCAAAGAAACACGCCCGGTACGGTTTATATACATAGGTAACACTTTAGTCCAAGGACATAGGTAACAGATTGAGTAATCTGTAGGCATCAACGTGAGGAGGTGCCTATGCCCTGGGAAGAGGTGAAACCTATGCAACAGAAGGTATTGTTTATTGCCGATTACCTGCGCCAGCGTGCGAGTATGGTTGATCTGTGCGCAGCCTACGGCATCAGTCGCAAGACCGGTTACAAGTGGCTCCGACGCTATCACGAGTTGGGTTTGGAGGGCCTGGCGGAGCAATCGCGGCGCCCGGCACGCAGCCCGGCGCAGGTGCCTTACCGGCTGCAACAAGCGATCATCGAACTGCGTCAACAGTTCCAGAGCGTGCCGGGCGCCAAGAAGCTGCGGGCATTGCTGGCACAGCGCTATCCCAATGAAAGGCTGCCGTCTAAAAGTACGATCTACAACATTCTGAACCGCGCCGGTCTGGTCGCATCGCGTCGGCGTAAACGCCGGGTACCCCCGTATCCACAGCCATTTGCACCGGTAGACCAGGTCAACCAGCTCTGGAGCGTGGACTATAAGGGGCAATTCAAACTGGGTAATGGCCAGTGGTGCTACCCGCTGACGGTGATGGACCATCACAGCCGCTATCTGTGTGGCTGCGATGCACTGGCAGGGCCACGGCTTGAAGACACCCGTGCCTGCTTCGTGCGCCTGTTCAACGCGTATGGCCTGCCCGAGCGTATCCGCACGGACAACGGCGTGCCGTTTGCCAGCCGCGCCTGCGGCGGCTTGTCACGGTTGTCGATCTGGTGGATCCGTCTGGGCATCGTGCCGGAGCGGATCGCGGCGGGCAAGCCCCAGCAAAATGGACGCCATGAGCGCATGCACCGCACGCTGAAGCAGGCCGCGACGCGGCCGCCGGCAGCAAGCCGGCGCGCCCAGCAGCGGCGCTTTGATGGCTTCCGTGACGAGTACAACCAGCAACGCCCGCATGAAGCGCTGGGGCAACAGACCCCGGCATCGCAGTACACAAGCTCTGCGCGGCCTTATCCGACACGACTGCCAAAGCTGCATTACCCGGATTATTTTGAGGTACGCAAGGTCAGTCGCAATGGCGTGATCTACTGGCGCAACAAATGGGTCTATGTGTCGCATTTACTGGATCAGGAACAGGTCGGCCTTGAGGCGATCGAGGATGGGATATGGCAGGTGTATTTCGGCCCGGTATTGCTGGGCCGTTTTGATGAGCGCCACGTCAAGGGTAAAAGCGTGCCCTATATCACGTTAAAAGTGTAACCCATGTCATTGGACTCTTTTGTTACCTATGTCCTTGACTCGTACACCCCGAGCGCTCGCGCTTCG
>JAWWDH010000648.1:0-1745 GCA_033720015.1 Pseudomonas sp. | reverse complement strand
GGAAGCCGCCGAAGGCGCTACCGTCTGGTTGCATGACTACAACCTGTGGATGGTGCCGGGCTACTTGCGTGAGCTGCGCCCCGACTTGCGCATCGCCTTCTTCCACCACACCTACTTCCCTTCGGCGGATGTGTTCAACGTATTGCCGTGGCGTAAGCAGATCATCGGCAGCCTGCTGCAGTGCGATTACATTGGCTTCCACATCCCGCGCCAGGTGGAGAACTTCGTCGATGCCGCGCGCGGCGTGATGCCATTGCAAACCGTCAGCCGGCAGAACTGTGCGCCACGCTTTATCACCTATGGCTGCGCCGTGGGCCTGGAGCGCATGACCACGGCGGTGGACACTGGTACGCGGGTGGTCAAGCTCGGCGCACACCCAGTGGGCCTGGACATCAATCGCGTCAGCAGCGCCCTGGAGTCACCGAAGATCAAGGAGATGATGGCGCGCCTGCGCGCTGAGCTGGGCACGGTCAAACTGATTCTCTCGGTGGAGCGCCTCGACTACACCAAAGGCATTCTGGAAAAACTCAACGCCTATGAACGGCTGTTGGAAGAAAATCCGGAGTTGTTGGGCAAAGTCACCCTGGTTACGGTCTGCGTACCGGCGGCCAAAGAAATGACCATTTATGACGAACTGCAAGGGCAGATCGAACAGGCTGTAGGGCGGATTAACGGGCGCTTTGCGCGTATCGGCTGGACGCCGCTGCAGTTCTTCTTCCGCAGCCTGCCCTTCGAAGAAGTCAGCGCCTGGTACGCCATGGCCGACGTGATGTGGATCACTCCGCTGCGTGACGGGCTTAACCTGGTGGCCAAGGAATTCGTTGCGGCCCAAGGCTTGCTCGGTGGCCGCGGCGTGCTGGTGCTGTCCGAGTTTGCCGGCGCCGCCGCCGAGCTGAAAGGCGCGTTGCTGACCAACCCGCACGACCCGGTGGACATGGTGCAAACCTGTTATGTAGCGCTGAACATGCCCAAGGCTGAAGCCCAGGATCGCCTGCGTGAACTGTTCGATATCGTCAGCTATAACGATATCCGCCGCTGGGGCGATGAATTTCTCGGGGCCGTCAGCGACCCGGAAGAAAAGCTCGACCGCGCCCTGGGCCTGGTCGTCTGAGCTAAGCCTGCGTAATAACAGCCCGGCCCCATGGCCGGGCTGTTGCGTTGTTGCGTTGTGGCTTAGTGGCTTAGTGGCTTAGTGGCTTAGCCCATCTGCGCATCAATGTTGCAGTTGATCATCCATGACACGCCAAAACGGTCAGTGAACGCGGCAAACCGAGTCGCCCAAAAAGTCGGTTGCAAGGCCATCTGCACGCTGCCCTGGGCCGACAAGGCCGCATACAAGCGCTCGGCTTCTGGGACGTTCTCGACCTGCAAGGAAATCGAACAGCCTTTGATGCCGTCATAAGGCGTGCCCGGGAACGTGTCAGACCCCATCAATACTTGATCGCCGCTGGTCAGGCACACATGGATGACGCGGTCATGAAACGCCTTTGGCACATTGTCAGCCTCAGGGCTTTCACCGAAACGCATCAACTCCAGGCTACCGTTCAGGCAGTCGGCATAGAACGTAAACGCCGCCTCACATTGGCCATCGAAGGTTAAATAGGCATTAATTTTCATCTGCTTACTCCTTAGCGTTAACAGTCGTTATGCGCACCAAGGGCTAAGCCCAGGCGTCACAGTCAGATCAGCATAGGCACAACACCGCCCACCTGTTAAAGCAGACCCCAGCAGACCGATGAGGTTCG
>JAWWDH010000647.1:0-1746 GCA_033720015.1 Pseudomonas sp. | reverse complement strand
CAGTTGTCGATATGTGCTTTGATCGCGATGAAAGTTTCGGTTCGCGAGTTCGCTTCCGAGCCCTCCTCTTCACAGTAGCCCGGCACCGGCTTGCCCTCTGCGGTACCGGCCACATACTGCCCCACCACGACATTGTCGCGCAGCAGATCCTGTTGCAACGGACGCAGGCAGCTGAGCACTTTGAGCCCACTCTCGAAATCAGCAGCGTACTCGCCGATGACCAGTGCAGGATCGGCAGCCAACGGATGGGTGTCGATGGCAGTCACGAAAATAGAGCTGGGCACGGCATCCACGGCCGGAACCTTGCTGAACGGCCGCGAACGCAGGGCGGTCCATAGACCAGACTGCTGCAGATTCTCGCGGACTTGCGCATCGCTCAGGCTATCCAGCTGCGTGGCCGGATACTGAGCGAAGGTCACCTGATCATCGCCGTCGAGGTCAATTACCACCGACTGCAGAACACGCTTTTCGCCCCGGTGAATCGCACTGACCACCCCAGCCCCCGGCGCGGTATAGGTCACCCCAGGCGTTTTCTTATCGGAAAACAGGACTTGGCCGAGCTTGACTCGATCACCAACCTGCACCTCCATCGTGGGCTTCATTCCGTGATAATCGGAGCCTATGACGGCGACACTGCGTACCGGCCTTGCGGCCTCGATACGCTGCGCCGGCGCGCCTGTTATGGGCAAATCAAGCCCATCTTTAATTTTGATCATAGGTTTGCCTAACCACTGATTTATAAGCTTTTTTTAGAATACGAACGACATCTGGATGCTTAATAGCCAATTGCGCACCAATGCATTATTGGCGCGAATGATGCTGTCGGACGCGGGTAAAAAATCCGCTTGATTATAAAGACCGCCCCCTAGGACTGACTACCCAAGCGCTTGCTTATTTTGAACTTTCCGTTACAGAGCACGACACAAAACTCTTTACGCCATCAGAAAACTCGCGCTGCACGCCAGCTTTCTCGACATTCGCCCAGGCGACCGCTGCACTTTGCGCGTCAATGACCGCAGCGGCCTGAGCCTGGAGCGCAATAACAGGAACGCCCTCACCAGCAGCCAGCCAAAACCTGCCAAGGTCTATTTGGACAGATGACTGGCGCCCGAGAGGCCGCCCGAGACGCGACCCCTGCCCTACTGGCCGAATATTCTCAGCCCCAAATGGATAAAAAAACGGGAGCCGTAGCTCCCGTTGTTATTCGCATCTAATGCTTAGCTAGGAAAAGCCGGCGGGTTGACCCCTACCATGTCTTCCATCACGCGAACCACCTGACAGCTGTAGCCGAACTCGTTGTCGTACCACACATACAGCACAACGCGATTGTCATTGGCGATAGTCGCCTCGGCATCCACTACACCAGCATGACGCGAACCGACGAAGTCAGTGGAAACCACTTCCTGCGAGTTAACGAAATCGATCTGCTTGTGCAGGTCCGAGTGCAAGGCCATATAGCGCAGGTACTCGTTGATTTCATCGCGCGTGGTGGCCTTCTCAAGGTTCAGATTGAGAATTGCCATGGACACGTTCGGCGTTGGCACACGAATCGCGTTACCGGTCAGCTTGCCAGCCAACTCGGGCAGCGCCTTGGCCGCCGCCGTGGCCGCACCAGTCTCGGTGATGACCATGTTCAGCGCAGCACTGCGGCCACGACGATCACCCTTGTGGAAGTTATCGATCAGATTCTGGTCGTTGGTGTACGAATGAACCGTTTCAACGTGCCCATTGATGATGCCGTACTTG
>JAWWDH010000646.1:0-1754 GCA_033720015.1 Pseudomonas sp. | reverse complement strand
CGCCTCGAGTTCAGCCAGACGACTGAACCCGGACAGTGCAAATACTTGATAACGCTCAGGGTGTCGGGCGATTACATCGAGGGTACTCAGGCCGATCGAGCCCGTCGCGCCCAGCACCGTAACCTGCTGTGGGTGACTCACAGCGCCCCCCAACCAGCCAGCCATAGCAAGGCGGCAAACACCGGGATCGCAGCCGTTAGACTGTCGATACGGTCCAGCACACCACCGTGCCCTGGCAGCAAATTACTGCTGTCCTTGATCCCGGATTGGCGTTTGAACATGCTTTCAGTCAGATCGCCGACCACCGAGATCAGCACCACCACAGCGGTACCCGCCAAGCTCAGCAGCAGGCTGGCAAACGACCAGTCCCGGTAAACCGCCACGCCCACACAGATCAGCAGTGTCGCCAACAAACCACCGAACACGCCTTCCCAGCTTTTACCGGGACTGACCTGCGGAGCCAGCTTGCGCTTACCGAAACGTCGGCCGCTGAAATAAGCACCAATATCCGCGCCCCACACCAGCACCATCACCGCCAGAATCAGCCAATTCGCCTCAGGCCACTGCTTGAACAGCACCAGCCCTTGCCAAGCCGGCAGCAGTATCAGCAGACCAATCAGCAGCTTAGCGGGCAGACCAGCCCAGCAGCGGCTACTGGCCGGATAGCCCAGCACCAGAAAGGTTGCCAGCACCCACCAGATAACCCCAAACAACAACACCCAAGGCGCCAAAACGGGCAACAGGTACAAACCCAATAGCAGCACGGCAACCAGCGCCGCGAAAGCGACACGCTTCACCTGCGCAGTCAAACCGGCCAGTCGCGCCCATTCCCAAGCGCCCAAGCTGACTACGGCACCGATAAACAGCGCAAACAGCGCACCATCAAGCAGAAAGAAACCACCCAGAGCGAATGGCAACAGCACCAGCGCCGTGATAATTCGTTGTTTGAGCATCAGCTGCGGGTCTCAGCAGCCACCTGATCGCTGGTTTTCCCAAAGCGACGCTGGCGGCTAGCAAAATCGGCCAAGGCTTTGCGCATGGCGTCGTGTTTGAAATCCGGCCAGTACAGGTCGGAGAAATACAGCTCGGTATACGCCAGCTGCCAAAGCAGGAAGTTACTGATGCGGTGCTCGCCACCGGTGCGAATACACAGATCCGGCAACGGCAAATCACCGGTTACCAGACAGCTTTGCAGCAATTGCGGGGTGATGTCCTCGGCGCGCAAATGACCACCTTGAACCTCACGCGCCAAGCGTTGAGCGGCCTGGGCAATATCCCACTGACCACCATAATTGGCGGCCACTTGCAGGACAAATCGCTTGTCGCCGGCAGTTTGTACCTCAGCTTCACGCATCGCTGCCTGCAGCTCAGGGTGAAAGCGCGAGCGATCACCAATAATGCGCAAGCTGATGTCATTGGCATTGAGCTTCTTCGTTTCGCGGCGCAACGCGCCGAGGAACAACTCCATCAGCGCACTGACCTCCTCAGCCGGGCGCTGCCAGTTTTCACTGGAGAAAGCGAACAGGGTCAGTACCTCGACCCCCGCCTCAGCGCACACCTCGATCACCGCTCGCACAGCATCGACACCGGCTTTATGGCCGGCTACGCCAGGCAGCAGACGCTTCTTCGCCCAGCGATTATTACCGTCCATGATGACCGCCACATGCCGCGGCACAGCGTGCGACTTACCGTCTTTGGTCTTTTCCATAACGACATCCAGGCCGTTAAACGGCCATCAGATCCGCTTCTTTCTG
>JAWWDH010000645.1:0-1755 GCA_033720015.1 Pseudomonas sp. | reverse complement strand
GATGTGCTCGACCGACAGGTTTTTTTCGCTCAGGTACCAAATCGCGAAGATCGCAATCAGCAAGGTCACTAGCAGCGCCGAACCGCTGGCGTAGCCCAGGCCCAGGGTGCGATCCATAAAGTCGGAAATAGTGGTGCCGGCGGTGCTGGTGGCCAGAATCACCGTCCAGTACAGCGCCGGGTTGTAGCTGCGTGCCCGTAGCTGGCCGATCAGGGTGAGGATAAACAGGCTGATAAGCATCAGCGAGCTTATGGCATAGCCGACATCCAGGGTTATGGATAACAGGTCCCCGGCGGTTTCGCCCAGGGTGGTGGCACAGATCTTCATCACCCAGAAGCTCAGGGTGATGGCAGGCAGTTTGTTCATCGTCGGAATCCGTCAGGCAAGGGAGGAGGGGAAGACGGTTGCCAAAGTAGGGGGGCGGTCGTGAAAAACACGTCAAGAACTCATCAGCGATTCGTTATTTACCGCGCCGCATGGCGAGGCAAATCGTCGCAATGGATAAAACCCACGGCCGCCGCCGTGCCTTTTGTTATGCGCTTTGCGACAATGGCCCATCTTTTCGCCTATGGGCGGTGGACTCCCCCGCATTGCGCCAGGTTCACCGTGCAAGGTGCCCACACTTTCTGTCGGATGCAGCCATGACCGTCTTGAAGAACGACCGTTTCCTTCGCGCCCTGCTCAAGCAGCCTGTCGACGTCACCCCGGTGTGGATGATGCGCCAGGCCGGTCGTTACCTGCCGGAGTACCGCGCCACCCGCGCCAAGGCTGGTGACTTCGTCAAACTGATGAAAAACCCCGAGCTGGCTTGCGAGGTCACGATTCAGCCGTTGGATCGCTACCCGCAGCTGGATGCGGCGATTCTGTTCTCCGACATCCTGACCATCCCCGATGCCATGGGCCAAGGCCTGTATTTCGAAACCGGCGAAGGCCCGCGCTTCAAGAAAGTCATCAACAGCATGGCTGATATCGAGGCGCTGCCGATTCCCGATCCGCAGCAGGATCTGGGCTATGTGATGGACGCCGTAAGCACCATTCGCCGCGAGCTGAATGGCCGTGTGCCGCTGATCGGCTTCTCCGGCAGCCCTTGGACGCTGGCCACCTACATGGTTGAAGGCGGTTCCTCCAAGGACTTCCGCAAATCCAAGGCCATGCTTTACGACAACCCGCAGGCCATGCACGCGTTGCTCGACAAGCTGGCGCAGTCTGTCACCGCCTACCTCAATGGGCAGATCAAGGCGGGCGCGCAAGCGGTGCAGATTTTCGATTCCTGGGGCGGCTCGCTGTCGGCGGCGGCCTATCAGGAATTCTCCCTGGCCTATATGCAGAAAATCGTTGACGGCCTGATCCGTGAGCACGACGGTCGTCGCGTACCGGTGATCCTGTTTACCAAAGGCGGCGGTCTATGGCTGGAATCAATGGCTGATAGCGGTGCCGAGGCGTTGGGTCTGGATTGGACCTGCGACATCGGCAGCGCCCGCGCCCGCGTCGGCGACAAGGTTGCCCTGCAGGGCAACATGGACCCAAGCGTGCTGTACGCCAACCCGGCGGCGATTCGCGCCGAAGTTGGGCGCATCCTCGCGGCCTACGGCCATGGCAACGGTCAGGTGTTCAACCTCGGCCACGGCATCACCCCAGAAGTCGACCCGGCGCATGCCGGTGCGTTCTTCGAAGCGGTGCATGAGTTGTCGGCGCAATACCACGCGTAAATGTATAAAAAGGGCCGCACTTGCGGCCCTTTTGCATTGTGTGGGT
>JAWWDH010000644.1:0-1755 GCA_033720015.1 Pseudomonas sp. | reverse complement strand
GGATGCCATGCTTTTCCGCCCAAAGGACGAGCTTGCCGCTGATGTACTCCGGCCCGTTGTCGCTGCGAATGGCCTGTGGCTTACCGCGCCACTCAATGACCTGGTCCAGTGCGCGTACGACGCGTTCCGCGGGCAGTGACAGGTCGATATCCATGGCCAGGGCTTCACGGTTGAAGTCGTCGATCAGGTTGAACAGCCGGAAGCTGCGACCGTCGGCCAGTTGGTCGTGCATGAAATCCATCGACCAGCAGTGATTGATCGCGTCTGGCACCGCCAGCGGTTCGGGCTTCTCCCGCACGATACGTTTGCGCGGCTTGATCCGCAGGTTCAGCTCCAACTCCCGATAAATCCGGTACACCCATCTTCTTGAGCCGACGGTTCTTCTCCTCCAGCTCGCGCAGCCGGGCCATCAATGAAGCGTCCATATCGCCGAACTTGGCGCGCCACTTGTAGAAGGTCGCCGAGCTGATGCCGTGCTCGCGGCACAGCTCCGGAACCGGGCTGCCGGCTTCGGCCTGTTTGAGGATGGCGATGATCTGGCTGTCCGAAAAACGCGATGTCTTCACGCAAAATTTCCTTGATCCGATTAGGAGAAAATTCTACTTCTGACGAGCATTAATTTCCGGGGGGATTACCACTGGATTGCAGCAGGTAAGGTTCGCACAGATGTACAAGCTTTCCCTGCGTGCATTGCGGCAGCTAGAACATGATGAAAACAACCCAACCGTTCAAACCTTAAATAGTGTGTGTAATCCATACAGCATGCAGGTTGGTGTCGTGCCAAGGGTTTCACGCTGAAGGCGTAACTCCGTGTGTTTTTGTCTGAAACGACGAACTGGGTTGGTCCAATCTAAATGGACCAGAGTCACACTTAGTCTGAAGCCTGCAGTGACTATTCTGCAGCTGGCTAGCGGTTAACCCCACCAAACTCTCTAGATATAACTTTTGCAGTTTTCAATAAATGCTCTCTACAGATCAGTTGTGTTTCGGGGTTGTCGAGAATGGCTTCTGGACCGGAGAGATTGATGGCGGCCACAACTTTGCCGGTATGATCATTAATGGCGCAGGCTATTGCTGTGGAGTAGTCGGAGCGGTGCAGTACCCAGCCGGTTTCGCGGTCGCTGACTAGTATCTTGATCAGTTCGGGAAGGGTTTTAGGTGCGGGCGGTGGATAATCATCTAAGCGCACATGTCGATAAAGGTTATCGAGTTCCAGTTCTGACAAATCACAGAGCAACACGCGGCCCATAGCCGTGCAGTGGCAGGGTAGGCGCGAGCCAATTGGAATGTTGACAGAAAGGCGCTGCGCAGCAAAAGCACGGTAGATATACAGGCTATCTGTTTGCTCGCGGATGCTTAAGTGGCAAGTCATCGAGGTGCGGTCGCGCAGGTTGTTCAGGTGCGGCATCGCGATTTCGACAATGTCACGGCTGGCCAGGTAACTGAAGCCGTTGCACATCACCTGCGGCCCTAGCTCGAAGGTGTTTTTGCTGATTTTGTTGAGGTAACCCATCTCCAAGAGTGTGTGCAGAATCCGATAGATCGCCGAGACGCTGAGGCCCAAGCGTTCGGCGATGTCGTGACTGCTCAGTTGGCGTTGCTGGCTGCTGAACATTTCCAGCACCATCAGGCCGCGTTGTAGTGCGGGCACGCGATAGTCAACGTCGCGCTCAATGTCGAGGTTCATAAGGGCTCATCCCTTCCATGATTCACCGGCGTGTTTAACAACACGCCGGTTTCTGGTCTCAGTCGAGG
>JAWWDH010000643.1:0-1756 GCA_033720015.1 Pseudomonas sp. | reverse complement strand
TGGCACGGTAACCGGCTCAATTGGCATTACTGTGGCCCACGAACTCATCCATAAAGACCCCCTGCTTGAGCAGAACGCTGGCGGCCTGTTGCTCGCAGCCGTCTGCTATGGCAGTTTCAAGATCGAACATGTGCGCGGCCACCACGTGCATGTCTCCACCCCGGAAGATGCCAGCTCCTCGCGCTATGGCCAGTGCCTGTATGCCTTTCTGCCGCATGCTTACAAACACAACTTTCTCAACGCCTGGAAACTTGAAGCCGAACGCCTGAAGCGCAAGAACCTACCCGCCCTGCACTGGCGCAACGAGTTGCTTGGCTGGTATGCGCTCAGCGGGTTATTTCTGCTTGGTTTCAGCCTCGCGCTCGGCTGGCTCGGCGCACTGTTTTTTATCGCGCAATCGCTGGTCGCATTTACCCTGCTGGAGATCGTCAACTACGTCGAGCATTACGGCCTGCACCGCCGCAAGCTGGAGAATGGCCGGTACGAGCGCACCAACCGAACACACTCTTGGAACAGCAACTTTCTGCTGACCAATCTATTTCTGTTTCAGCTCCAACGGCACTCAGACCATCACGCCAATGCCAAACGCCGTTATCAGGTGTTGCGCCACTTCGATGACAGCCCACAACTGCCCAATGGTTACGCCGGCATGGTTGTCCTGGCGCTCTTCCCACCACTATGGCGTGCGGTAATGGACCCACGCGTACGTGCGTATTACGCCGGCGAAGAGCATCAACTGAGCGACTCACAATTGACGCGCCCCTGACTGCGCAGCCTCTGCAACTCGCCCCGCAACAGTCGGGGCCTGCGCTTAATGCAGCCAGGTGCTCAGCAAACCCCCATACCCAGCTGCAAAAATGCCAAACCACTTTGCAACCAGCCCCACCAGGCCAAGCCGAGGAGCAACATGCCGGCCATGACCAGCGCGGTATTCAAGCCATAGCCCGTATTCATGCACTCGCCTCCTGTTGTTGCAAACGTGCCACCGGCTGCTCACGCACTGGCCAGTTCAACGCCGCGGCCAGCAGACTAAGCAGCACGGCAATCTGCCAGACCAGATCGTAACTGCCGGTACGGTCATACAGATAACCGCCCATCCAGCCGCCGAGAAAGGCCCCTAGCTGGTGGAACAGGAACACAATACCGCCGAGCATCGACAGGTTACGCACCCCGAACAGCGTCGCCACCGTGCCATTGGTCAGCGGCACCGTCGACAGCCACAGCAGGCCCATGGCCACGCCAAAGGCATAGGCGCTCCACACCGTCAGCGGGGTCATGATAAACGCCATAATCACCACGGCACGGGCCAGATACAGGGCACTGAGCAAGCGCGGTTTGGACATGCGCCCGCCCAGCAAGCCGGCGATGTAAGTGCCAAAGATGTTAAACAGCCCGACCAGCGCCAACACCGTGGTGCCGACCATGGCTGGCAGGTGTTGATCGACCAGATAAGCCGGCAGGTGCACGCCAATAAACACCACCTGAAAGCCGCACACAAAAAAGCCTAACGACAGCAGCCAGAAACCCGAGTGCCCGCAGGCCTCACGCAGAGCCTCGCCCAGGGTTTGCTCCTGACCGCTATGTGGCAGCGGCGTATCTTTAAGCATCGCTGCCAGCGGGATGATCAAGGCAACCAGCAGCCCCAACGCCATCAGCGCCACCGACCAACCCAGCCAGCTAAGCAAACCCAGCGTACCGGGCAACATGACAAACTGACCGAACGAGCCGGCGGCGGCAGCAATGCCCATGGCCATGC
>JAWWDH010000642.1:0-1756 GCA_033720015.1 Pseudomonas sp. | reverse complement strand
CGGGTGGCGTTCATCTTCTCGGGCCATGGCTGGTCGGATGGCGGGCAGAACTATCTCGCTTTGTCGGATGCGCCTTATCACAGCTCCCTGCTGGGCCTGCGCAAGCGGACGATCTCGCTGAGCGAGGAAGTGCTCGACGAAATCCGTAGCTACGTCATTCAGATGGGTATCAGAAGTGAACACCGGATAATCACGGGCCAGCTCGCGGTAGAGCTTTTCTTCCTGCTCTTCCGTTAGGTCACCATCAGCGCGGGCCTGATCGATACGATCTTCGATGCGCCTGTTTAGCGCCTCATCGACAATGTGCAGCTTTTCACCCCGGCTCTCGTAATAGAGGGGCAGGGTGGCACCGTCAGCCACGGCACGCTGGAAATCATAGACAGAGACATAGCTGCCAAAGACTCGCTCGGTTTCACTTTTCTCATGCCCATCGATCAGCGGTGTGCCGGTGAAACCAATGAATTTGGCCCGCGACAACGCCATACGCATTTGCGTTGCCAATCGCCCGTACTGGGTACGGTGGGCCTCATCGGAGACCACGATGATGTCATCGCGCTCTGACCAGGGCTCAGTTACGCGCTTGCGAAATTTGTGAATCAGGCTGAACACATAACGGCGATTTTCGTCTTTCAGCAGACGTTCCAGACCTTCAGCCCCAGCCGCCTTGTCACGGCTGTTAGTGGAAATACCGCAGCCGACGAAGGTGCTGAAGATTTGATTGTCCAACTCCTTACGGTCAGTGAGCAGAACGAAGGTGTAGCGGGAGGAAATCTTTCGGTGAATCTTCTGGCAGAAGAACACCATCGAATAACTCTTGCCGCTACCTTGGGTATGCCAGAACACCCCAAGCTTACCGGCCAGAACATTAGGGCCACCTTCGCGCAGATTATCGATAGCGCGATTAACCCCAAGGTATTGGTGGTTGCGGGCAATCACCTTGGCGGTGTGCTCTTCGCTATGGTCGAAGAGCGTGTAGTTCTCAACGATATCCAGCAGACGGTTTTTGCTACACATGCCGCGCAGCAGGATCGGCAAAATAGGCTTGAGCGGTGCAGTGTCCGGTTTCGGAGCAGGGTCTGCATCCTCCTCAGCCAAACGCTTCCAGCGATAAAAGTGATCCCAGCTGCTGGTAATGCCGCCATAGCGCGCATCCAGGCCGTTAGAAACAATCACCAGTGCGTTGTAGTGAAATAGCTGGGGAATGGTGCCAGGGTGACTATCGTCAGGACGACCTCGATAGTCGATATAATTCTCGTCGAACGCAGCTTTTAACCCTTTGTCGTGGCGCTTCAGCTCGATAAACACCAGAGGCAAGCCGTTGACGAAACCGACCAAATCGCAGCGCTTGGTATAGGGGCCGCTCTTGACCCAAAGCTCACGCACCACCAAAAACTCATTGTCATCCTGTTTACCTTCAGCGAACTCGACGACTTTGACGTGTACGTCCTCCTCGGGGCGACCATTGGGTGCCTTCAGGCTGATACCGTCACGCAGCATGCGCCACTTTTCTTCGTTGTGTTGCAGCAGGGTCTTGGTGGGGTCGGCATCCAGCAGCAGTTCACGCGCCTGTGCCAGCTTGATCGGCGACACCTTGGGGTTGAGCCGGGCCAAGGCCTTATCCAGCTCGCGAACCAGTACCACCTCGCTGCGATCCTTACGTCCCAGCGTGGAGTCTGGATCAGATGGCAAACCATGGACTTCGTCCATGGCATAAACAGAACGCCACCCTAGCTCCTTAGCCAGCAGTTTGGCGGCG
>JAWWDH010000641.1:0-1760 GCA_033720015.1 Pseudomonas sp. | reverse complement strand
TTTACCCCAGCGGCTGGCTGTATTTCAAAGCGCGTAATCACCGGACCTGGATGAACCGACTCGACCAGCACCTCGACACCAAACTCCTTAAGCTTGATCTCCAGCAGGCGCGACATGGCCTCGAGAGATTCCGGCGAGTACTTCTTCTGTACCTTTTCCGCCACATCAAGGATAGCAATCGGCGGAAGCGTGCCCTCTACTGCGCTATCGACGAACAATGGCGCTTGCTTTTCTTTCAGTACACGCTTGCTCGGCTCCGCTGTTTTCGCTGCAGCAGGTGGGGTAATGATTGGCGCGGAGCGGTTCTCACGCTCGCTCATGTGCTTACTCAGGGTTTCCTCACGAGCAAGCAGGCGCTCTTTGACTTTGGCCTGTTCACGACGGTCATGCACCATCGGGGCCGCTACGTCGCTAACCCGCTCATCGACTTCTCGTAACTGCAGGGCCAGCTGTTTGCGCTCGACACGCGCACTCCACCAGCGGTTGACTAGACTATGAATCAGCTCGAACAAATCCAGGGTGATCTTGCCGGTCAGGTCCATCACCTTAAACCAGGACAAATCGGTAAAGACCGTCAAACCAAAGAGAAATAGCGCAATGAACAGCAGGGTACTGCCTTGCACATTCAGTGCATCTTCAGCCAACTGACCAATACTTTCCCCCAAGGCGCCGCCAGCAGAGGCCGGCATGCTCGACCCGGCGTCAAAATGGATATCGGCCAACGCCGCCCCCGACAGCACCAGGAATACCAAGCCGATCAATCGCCAGGAAAACAACCAGCCACTCCAGTGCCAGGGCTTGTGGCGATCTCGGAACACTTGCAGAGTCTTCAGCCCGAGCAATAGCGGGAACAGATAGGCAAAGTAGCCCAGGGCCATGAATAGGATATCGGCGAACCATGCACCCGCGCGACCGGCGGCATTGTGCACCTGCTCAACATTGCTGGTGTGGGTCCAGCCTGGATCGGCTGCATCGTAAGTCAGCAACGCCATCCACAGATAAAGGCAGAGTGCGCCAAGGGCAATCAGGGCACCCTCTTTCAGTCGGTAGGGCAGTTGCTGGCGCCAGATCGGTGCCTGAGCTGTAGAGCTAGAATTCTTCAAAACGCATCTATTCCTGCGCCGGCGGGCGCGCCGAATCATCGGTTAACGGCGAAAATGAGGCCTATTGTACGGGTTTGCCCGTTTGCTGCCACGCAACCCAACTGTGGTAATCACTGCAGGGCCGAAGCCTGGTGTCGCTGACTCCCGTTCGCCCCCTGCTTCGGTGTAGCATAGCCAGCATCATCATCTTCCGTGCGGCTCAATTGGAGCATGCATTCTCTTTTGTGACAAAGGCTTATGAGGTGTTTTTATGAGCGAAGTCAAGCATTCACGCCTGATCATCCTAGGCTCCGGCCCTGCCGGTTATAGCGCTGCCGTGTACGCCGCTCGCGCCAACCTCAAACCTGTAGTCATTACTGGTATCGAGCCTGGCGGCCAACTCACCACAACCACCGAAGTGGATAACTGGCCAGGTGACGTTGAAGGCTTGACCGGCCCGGTACTGATGGAACGCATGCAGAAGCACGCCGAGCGTTTCGATACCGAGATCATCTATGACCACATCCATACGGCCGAGTTGCAGACTCGCCCTTTCACCCTTACTGGTGACAGCGGCACCTACACCTGCGATGCCTTGATCATTGCCACCGGTGCCTCGGCTCAGTACCTAGGCCTGCCCTCGGAAGAAGCCTTTGCCGGCAAGGGTGTTTCAGCCTG
>JAWWDH010000640.1:0-1765 GCA_033720015.1 Pseudomonas sp. | reverse complement strand
GGCTTCCGGGCAGGTTTCCACGGCGTTGCACGTGACCCCGGAAGCAGCTGCTGGCGGCGCTTTGGCGCGGTTGCAGGATGGCGACTGGCTGGTGTTGGATACGCAGCACGGGCTGCTGCAGGTGGAGCTGAGCGAGCAGCAGCTTGCCGCGCGGCCCTTGGCGGCGGCCAGTGTTGAAATGGAATTGGGTTATGGCCTGGAAATGTTCGGCGCGCAGCGCCGCCTGGTCGGTTCGGCTGAGCAGGGTGCCAGCAGCCTATTTGAAGATTGAGTTTATAGCGGGGAACAACGCATGAGCCTGACGATAGATGCAGTGCTGCAACAGGCCCGTCCGGTGTTACCGGTATTGGTGGTCGAAGACGTCAGCTTGGCGGTGGACCTGGCTCGTGCGCTGCACGCCGGTGGCATTCGTGTGCTGGAAGTGACCCTGCGTACGCCGCAGGCGTTGGATGCGCTGGCCACCATGCGCAAGGAGCTGCCGGAGTTGTTGATCGGTGCGGGTACGGTGATTCATGCCGAGCAGTTTCGCGAAGCCCGTGAGGCCGGCGCGCAGTTCGCGGTTAGCCCTGGTTGTACCGAGCGTCTGGCGGCAGCGGCCGAGGCTTCCGGCCTGCCCTATTTGCCGGGGGTGATGACGCCGTCCGAAGTGCTGCAGGCGCTGGAGTACGGTTACCGCTCGCTAAAGCTGTTCCCGGCCGACGGCGCGACCAGCATCAAGATGCTCAAGAGCTTCAAGGGGCCGTTCACCGGCATTCGCTTTTGCCCGACTGGCGGCGTGACCCCGGATAATTTGCTGGGTTTCCTGCGGCTGCCCAACGTGGCTTGCGTGGGCGGCACCTGGATTGCCCCCAGCAACCTGGTGCGCGCCCGCGCCTGGGATCAGATCACCCAGCTGGCCGCCGAAGCTCGGGCGTTGGCAGGTAGCCTGGAGCAGCCGGCATGATGTGGGATTTAAGTAACCCGTTCGTGATTGATATCGAGGTCACGGCGGACGATATCGACGGTCTTGGCCATGCCAATAACGCGGTGTACGTCAGCTGGCTGGAGCGCTGCGCCTGGCGACACTCGCAGTTTCTTGGCCTGGACCTGGCCGAGTACCGTCGCCTCGATCGCGCCATGGCCGTGCTGCGCCATGAAATTGATTACCTGGCCAGCGCCTATGAAGAGCAACAACTGCAGATGGCCACCTGGATTGTTGAGTCCGATCAGCGCCTGAAGATGGACCGCTGCTTCCAGCTGATTCGCCCTGAAGATGGCGTGACCTTGCTGCGGGCGAAAACCACCTTTGTTTGCATCGAGCTGTCCAGTGGCAAGCCCAAGCGCATGCCGCCAGAGTTTGTTGAAGGCTACGGCGCGGCGCTGCAGCCGGCTTTTCCCATGGAGCTTTGAGCCGCCGTTGGGCTAAAGCCTGCCCGTTGATTTGCTACGCCGCGTACACTACGCGGCGTTTTTTATGGCCCGCCATTTTTGGCTGCCAGCCTTGCGGGTCGTTGCTGTGCAAGCGGGTCCGACAATTTTTTGAGAGCTGAGCCTATGCAAATCGCCCTGGCCCCGATGGAGGGGTTGGTCGACGAAATCCTTCGTGATGTACTGACCCGGGTCGGCGGCATCGACTGGTGCGTGACCGAGTTTATTCGGGTCACTGAGCGGGTGTTGCCGGCCAGCACCTACCAGAAGCTGGCCCCGGAATTGTTCAGTGGCGCGCAAACGGCGGCCGGTACGCCGCTGCGCGTGCAGTTCCTCGGTTCCGACCCCAGCTGTTTGG
>JAWWDH010000639.1:0-1768 GCA_033720015.1 Pseudomonas sp. | reverse complement strand
TGCTCAGCGCGCGCTTGAGGCCGCGGTAGCCGTCGTGGGCAATGTAGTCGTCCAGCGACCAGGGATCGGTGATCCCGGCGCGGGCGAAAGTCAGGCGCTCCTGGCGCTTGAGGTAGTCGATCTCTTCGGTCAGGCCCTGGCCCAGCGCATGCGCCTTGCCTTCGAGGAAGCCGGCGTCGAACAGGCCCGGCACGTCCTTGGTCTTGACCGGGCCATAGGCCACACGCCCGGCCGGGGTGTTGACCTCGACCATGGGCTCGAGCCAGAACAGCCCGCGCGAGCCGTTGCGCACCAGCTTGATCTCCAGGTTGCGCGCCTTGGCCTCGGCGGCGATGGCCTGGGCTACGCGATCGGCACCCAGGCTCAGGGCGGTGGCGTCACGCGGCACGTAGACGGTCAAAGTACCTGCACTCATAGTCGCCTCGCTCATGCCTGTGCCTCCTGTTCGGCCAACAGGGCCAGCAGGCCCTCGGCATCGACGCGGCCGTGCAGCTCGCCGTTGAGCATGGCGTTCGGCGCGCAGGCGCAGTTGCCCAGGCAGTACACCGCCTCGAAGGTCAGGCTGCCGTCTTCGCGGGTATCACCCAGCTCCAGGCCGAGCTTGCTCTGCAGCTCCGCGGTCAGCGCCTTGACCCCCATCGACTGGCAGGCTTCGGCCTGGCACAGCTTGAGGTGTTGGCGGCCGGGCGGGCTGGCGCGGAAATCGTGGTAGAAACTGACCACCCCGTGCACCTCGGCGCGCGACAGGCAGAGGTCCTCGGCGATCAGCGGCAGCAGCTCGGGCGGCACGGCGCCGAGGCGGTCCTGGATATCGTGGAGGATGGGCAGCAGCGCGCCCGGCTGATCCCGGTGGGCGGCCAGCACCTCACGGGTAACGGCCTGGCACTGCTCGGGGTCGAAGCGCTGGGGAAGAGTGGCCATGTTCGAAGCTCCAGCCGGCGGGTAAAGCCGGTGCTGTCTAGGAAATAACTCGACTCACTCACGGCTGATGAGTCGGTTATTTCTGGCGTCACCTTAACGGGCCGCCACATATGAAATAAAGTTCTTATAATCAGGCTGAAATTTGCCCGATGACGCAAAGTATCATGGGCCACCCCTCGATCAAATATGAAGTACCGAGCATATGATCCGTATCGATATCCAGCCACGCTGGCGCTTCCACCAGAACGACGGCAGCAGCCTTGACCCGCAAGGCCTGGCGCTGCTGCAAGCGGTACACGACACCGGCAAGCTGACCGAGGCCGCAGCCCGCACCGGCTACTCCTATCGGCATGCCTGGAACCTGCTGGGCAAGTGGCAGGAGTTCTTCGGCACCCCGCTGATCATCCTGGCGCGCGGCAAGGGTGCGCACCTCGCCCCGCTCGGCGAGAAACTGCTGTGGGCCGACCAACGGATACGAGCACGCCTGTCGCCGCAGCTGGACAACCTGGCCAGCGAGCTGGAGCTGGAACTGAACCGGGTCTTGCAGGCGAGCAACCCCGGCCTGCGCATCCACGCCAGTCACGGCTTCGCCGTGGCGGCGCTGCGTGAATGGCTGGAGCAGGACTCGAGCTGGCAATGGGAGGTGCAGTTTCGCAGCGGCAGCGAGGCGATGATCGCCCTGCAGCGCCACGACTGCGAGGTGGCCGGCCTGCATGTGCCCTCAGGGCCGCTCGGTGCCCTGAGCATGAGCCGCATCCAGCCCTGGCTGCGCGCCGATCAACGGGTGATCACCTTCGTCGTGCGCACCCAGGGGCTGATCCTCGCCCCTGGCAACCCGCATGACGTC
>JAWWDH010000638.1:0-1768 GCA_033720015.1 Pseudomonas sp. | reverse complement strand
CTACAACGGCAAAATGCCTGGGCATTATTCAATGGAGTCTACGGCTGCTCAAGCGGGTTTTTAAAAATCGAGTGCACTGCGTCCCGCACCTGAAAACCCGGCCATAGGCAGCCGGGCATAGCTGTTTACTCGGCGACCAGTTCGATGCGCTCGTCGTGAATCACGATCCGCCCTTGTTTGTACAAGCCGCCGATGGCCTTCTTGAAGTTGCCTTTGCTGACGCTGAACAGTGCCGTGATGGCCTCTGGCGAACTTTTATCGCCCAGGTTGAGTACGCCGTCGTGCTCACGCAGTTTCGCCAGTATCTGCTCGCTCAGGCTACCGACTGCGCCCTGCCCCACGGCTTGCAGGCTGAGGCTGATCTTGCCGTCCGCGCGCAGCTCTTTGATAAAGCCCTTTTCCTGCATGCCGCTGCGCACAAACTTGAACAGTTCGTTCTTGTGGATCAAGCCCCAATGCTGGCCGTTGATGATCGCCTTGAAACCCATGTCGGTGGACTCGACTATCAGCAGGTCGACTTCCTGGCCCGCCTTGTACTGTGCCGGCACCTTGTCCAGGTAGCGATCCAGGCGCGCCGTGGCGGTGATGCGCTTGCTGCGCTTATCGAGGAAGACATGCACCACACAGTAATCACCCACCTGCAACGGGCGCTTTTCTTCCGAGTGGGGCAACAACAGATCTTTCGGCAAACCCCAATTGAGAAATAAACCGACACGATTGATATCCACCACTTTCAGGCTGGCAAATCCGCCGACCTGCACTTTGGGTGTTTCCGTGGTGGCAATTAATTTGTCGTCACTGTCCAAATAAATAAAGACATTCAGCCACTCTTCCACATCGCTCGGCGTATCTTTGGGGATATAACGCTTGGGCAGTAAGATTTCGCCATCCGCACCGCCATCCAAATACAAGCCGAAGTCGGTGTGCTTCACGACCTGCAAACAATTCATTCGTCCAATTAGAGCCATGCTGCCTTACCTCGTTGCGAGACCGGCATTCTACCTGAGTTGCCGCCTGGTTTCGCGCCGCCAGTGCAGCAACGCTGCAGGTCATCCTGTGATCCGACCAGTGGGATCCTTGCCTGACCGAGGTCTCCGAGCAGCGTTTAAGGATGTATTGATCCCTGACAGAACAACGACTTATCGGCACTCCGAGGGCGTATTTATAATTCTTACCGGCGAAGTTTCAGGCACGCAGGCTAGTGCCCTGCGTTATTAGCCAAGCAATTGTCAAGCGCTTCAGGTACAATGCTCGGCCAGATTAATTTTTAAATAGGTTAATGGCCGCCATGCGTGTAAAAGCATCTCACAGCAAACCCAAGCCGGCTCCGGCCGTTGAAACCAGCGCTTCGATCGATGCGCAAATCGCGGCCTTCCTGCAAAGCGGTGGCGAGATTCAGCAGATCGCCAAGGGTGTCAGTGGCCAGGTCTATGGCACTACCAAGCAGATCACCATCGGCAAGAAGTAACCCATCGCACTGCCGCCTCTGAGCGCTTTGCTCACTTCGACAAAGCGCTAGGCCCCTCGCCTTACCTCTCCCCCCCCTGCACCGCCTATCAGCATTTTTGCCAATTCGCCAACGCCCACAAGCGGCTAGCACGCGCATGTTTCAAAATCATCTCAGGCCGTCTTTTTTGGCGGATTCGGCAGCGTCGATGGCAAATTCTGGTGCATGCCCTCAGGAGTATTAGTGCGCTCTTTCAGCCATTGGCGGCAACATCCCGTTAGCGTTCTGCTGACGTTAGGCTTTCTATTTATCGTGATTCCG
>JAWWDH010000637.1:0-1775 GCA_033720015.1 Pseudomonas sp. | reverse complement strand
CAGCGCCTCGGCCTGTATTGCGCCGAACGCCTGCTGGATGACGGCCACTCGCTGATCGTCACCTACCGCAGCGAGCGCGAAGGTATCCAGCGCCTCCAGCAACGGGGTGCCCTGGCCCTGCCCGCAGACTTTTCCAGCGAAGCCGGCATCCTGGCGTTTATCCAACAACTGAAACAGCACACCGACAGCCTGCGCGCCATTGTGCACAACGCCTCCGACTGGCTGGTTGAGGCGCCGGGCGGGGAAGCCGAGGCCTTTACCCAACTGTTCAATGTGCACATGCTCGCGCCGTACTTGATCAACCTGCATTGCCAGGCGCTGCTTGAGCGCTCAACACCGGCCGACATCATCCACATCAGCGATGACGTCGCGCGCAAAGGCAGCGCCAACCGCCCAGCCTATTGCGCCAGCAAAGCCGGGCTGGACAGCCTGACCTTGTCATTTGCCGCCCGCTTCGCTCCGCGGATCAAGGTCAACGGCATTGCCCCCGCGCTGATCATGTTCAACCCGGACGATGACGCCGACTACCGCAGCAAAACCCTGAAAAAATCGGCACTGGGCATCGAACCCGGGCCACTGGTGATATACCAAAGCTTGCGCTACCTGCTGGATAACCCTTACGTCACCGGCACCACATTGACTGTCAACGGCGGCCGCCACCTCAAATGAACCCGGTCGCGAGGACCTTTGCTATGAGCCAGGAAATGAATAATCACTACCGCGAAATTATTCTCGGTGTCGGTGAAAACCCAGAGCGCGAAGGCCTACTGGACACCCCCAAGCGCGCCGCTAAAGCCATGCAGTACCTGTGCAACGGCTACCACAAGAGCCTGGAAGAAGTGGTCAACGGCGCGCTGTTCGAGTCGGACAACGACGAGATGGTGATCGTCCGCGATATTGAGCTGTACTCGCTGTGCGAGCACCACATGCTGCCGTTTATCGGCAAGGCTCACGTGGCCTACATTCCCACCGGCAAGGTGCTCGGCCTGTCCAAGATCGCGCGCATCGTCGACATGTTCGCCCGCCGCCTGCAGATTCAGGAGAACCTCACCAAGCAGGTCGCCGATGCGATCCAGCAGGTCACCAACGCTGCCGGCGTAGCGGTGGTCATCGAAGCCCAACACATGTGCATGATGATGCGCGGCGTGGAGAAGCAGAATTCGGTGATGACCTCCTCGGTCATGCTTGGAGCCTTCCGTGAATCCTGCAACACTCGCCATGAATTCCTACAACTGATCGGACGGAGCAAGTAATGCCGCGACTGGAACCTGGGATGGCGCGCATCCGCGTCAAAGACCTGCGCCTGCGCACCTACATCGGCATCAAGGAAGAGGAGATCAACAACAAGCAGGACGTGTTGATCAACCTGACCATCCTCTACCCCGTCGCCGATGCCGTGCGCGACAACGACATCGACCACGCGCTGAATTACCGCACCATCACCAAGGCAGTGATTCGCCACGTCGAAGAAAACCGCTTCGCCTTGCTGGAGCGCATGACCCAAGAGATTCTTGACCTGGTCATGGTTAACGACGCAGTGCGTTACGCCGAAGTGGAAGTGGACAAGCTGCACGCCCTACGTTTTGCCGAGTCGGTGTCGATCACCCTCGCCGGCCACCGCTAGCCCTGCGTTAACCATCGATTCGCATACACCCGGCGCCCCCTGCGCCGGGGCCGTTGCCGCACGGCAGGCATCCTTCTATCATCCCCGCCACGCCTCCCCTGCCTGCTTACAGAGAGCATTCTCATGAACGATCAACAACGCCTCGAACTTG
>JAWWDH010000636.1:0-1786 GCA_033720015.1 Pseudomonas sp. | reverse complement strand
GCTGCGCTCGCCGGTTTGTGGGTCGAGGGTGGTCATGATGCAGCGTGAACAGCCCTTGACCACGCGAAACTCCAGCTCGCCAATACGAATCCGCTTCCAACTGTCTTCGGCATAAGGCTGGCCGCCACTGACCACCAGATTCGGTCGGAAACGCAGCATCGGCAACGCCTGCCCGACACGTGCTGACAAGTCATCCAGCGACGCCTGGCCAATTAGCAACAAGGGGAAGCCATCGGCAAACGCCACCTTATCGCCCACATTGGCATAAGCCGTATCGACCTGCCGCGCACGCGCGTGCGGCACTTGCACCAGGCGACAGGCGCGGCCTAGCCACTGGCTCAACCACTTCGCTGCTTGATCCCCGGCATCCGGCACCTGCAGGCTGTCGCTCCAGATCGTCACCGCACGCAGCGGCGCATGCTCATCCGGTAATGCCACCGTCACATCGGCCATGCCTGGCGCACTCAACTGCAAGTGCGTGCTACCCAGCCAGCGCGCCTGCAACTGCGTCAGCTGCGCCAGCAAGCGCTGTGTAAGGAAGCGCCCCGTTTGCGTATCGACTACCATCCAGCGGCGGTCGCCCTGTACACCCAAGGCATCCAGCGCCGTTTCGCGCAAGGCTTCGCCCGCTGCTGACTTCAGTGGATAACGGTACAACCCGGAGAGATGCAACATGAACCCAGTTTCCCTTTGGCAAAACGCACTTATACGAGTAACCCGCCGCGCTCACAAGCCTGCACTCGCCTTGCCTTTGGCCCTATTACTGAGTGCTTGCAGTGGCAGCCCGCCCGATAATCTGGGCATTCATGACGGCCGCCTGACTGCCTGCCCAGACTCACCAAACTGCGTGAATAGCCAGGCCAGCGACACTCGGCACGCCATCGAACCGCTGCCGCTCAAGGGTTCTGTCGAACAAACCCAGGCGCGCCTCAAGGCGCTGCTTAGCGAAGAACCACGAGTGAGCCTAGTGGCGGAAGCGCCTGGGTATTTGCGCGCAGAATTCAGCAGCAAGCTGATTCGCTTTGTTGATGATGTGGAATTTATGATCGGCGAGGCCGCAGTGGATGTGCGCTCGGCGTCACGCCTGGGCCATGCGGACTTAGGGGTCAACCGCGAACGCATCGAGCACTTACGCAAACGCCTGAGCGAGTAGCCCGACAGCACCAGTCAGCCTGACGCTGCCGCAAGACCTATTCGGCAGGATGCAGCAGAGCCAAACGCTCGCACACCACATCCACCAGTTTGTCCGGCTGGAATTTGGAGAGGAAGTTGTCGCAGCCGACCTTCTTCACCATGGCTTCGTTAAAGCTGCCTGACAGTGAGGTGTGCAACGCTACGTACAAGCCCTTGAGGCGTGGGTCGTTACGGATTTCCGTGGTCAGGCGGTAACCATCCATCTCCGGCATTTCCGCATCGGTAATCACCATCAGCAGTTTTTCAGGCACATCAACGCCGGCATCCGCCCAGCCTTTCAGCAGGTTCAATGCGCGCAGGCCATCACTGGCACAATGGCAACGGATATCCAGCTGCGCCATGGTGCCCTTGAGCTGACTCATGGCCACAGTGGAGTCATCCACCAACAGCACTTCGCGACCCCTGGCGTATTCCAGCAGCGGCTCGGCCAGTTTTTCCGGAGAAACCTTGGTGCTCATTGGGGTGATTTCCGCCAGCACCTTCTCCACGTCGATGACTTCGACAATCTGCTCTTCGACCTTGGTAATCGCCGTCAGGTAATGCTGCCGACCGGCCCCACCCGGTGGCGGCAGGATGGACTCCCAGTTGAGGT
>JAWWDH010000635.1:0-1794 GCA_033720015.1 Pseudomonas sp. | reverse complement strand
GGAAAATGGCGTACCACGGCGCATCCAAGGCGACCCTATCCGGCTCAAGCAAGTGCTGATGAACTTGCTGAGCAATGCCCTTAAGTTCACCGCCGAAGGCCACGTGGCGCTGAATGTGTGCCTGCGTAATGACTCCCAAGGAAACCCGCATCTGGTGTTCGCCATCAGCGATAGCGGTATCGGCATCAGCGACCAGGTGCTGACCCAGTTGTTCGAGTCCTTTGCCCAGGGCGACTCCAGCACCACCCGCCGCTACGGCGGCAGCGGTCTGGGCCTGTCGATTAGCAAAGAACTGGTGGAAATGATGGGTGGGCGTATCGAGGTACAGAGCACGCCAGGACAAGGTACGCGCTTCGCCTTCGATATCCCGCAAGCCGACGAGCCGCTGCCAGCCGACCCGCTATACGAACTGCTCAAGGGCCGTACGGCGCTGCTCGCCTCCCTCGACGGCCTCGGCCTGGATGCAGTGAGTCGCCTGCTCGGCCGCTGGGGCATGCGCACCGAGCGCTGCCAGAATCCTGAAAAGCTGCTCGGCTATCTGGCGGACTTCAGCGCAGCGCCGTTATTGGTAGTGATGACGCCCTGGCCGGGAAGCACTCAGCACTGGCTGGAGTCGCTGCGCCCGCAGCTGCAGCCTGGGCAACGCGTGCTATTGCTTTGCGCCCCAGAGCAATGCCAGCAACTGCCCAGCGCCGCCGGCCTGCGCCTACTGGGTTTGCCGCAGCCGCTGGCGCTCAATGCACTGCGCAGTGCGCTGCAGGAACTCTATGAAGAACCGCGCATTGCCGAGTTGCAAACGCCCGCCAAACCCCACTGCAGCAGCGCTGTCGCACCATGCATTCTGGTGGCCGAAGATAATCCGGTGAACCAGCTGGTGGTGCAGGGTTTTCTGAAGAAACGCGGCTACAACGTACGCCTGGTGACCAACGGCCTAGCGGCGCTCAACGAATACCAGCGCGACCCGAGCGCCACACAGTTGATCCTGATGGACTGTGAAATGCCGGAGATGGATGGCTTTGAAGCCACCCGGCAAATCCGCCGCCTGGAGCGCCAATACAACCTCCCCGAAGTGCCGATCATCGCCCTTACCGCACACATTCTTGATGAGCACCGCCAACACGGGGCCGAATCCGGCATGAATGATTTCCTCGGCAAACCACTGGACAGCAGCAAGCTCTACCACACCCTGGAAATCTACCTGCAGCCAGTCGGCTAAACGCACCCTAAACATGGCCAGCCAGACCTGCGCACGTTAGCATCGCCGTTGCGCTCTGGAGACCATACCGTGCTGATCCCTTATCACCTGCTCGAAGCTGACACCCTGACTCACCTGATCGAAGACTTCGTCACCCGCGACGGCACCGACAACGGCGACGAAACCCCACTGCACACGCGTATCGAGCGCGTGCGCCACGCCTTAAGCAAAGGCCAGGCGGTGATTGTTTTCGATGCGGAAAGCCAGCAATGCCAGCTGGCGCTGAAACGCGATGTACCCAAGGAATGGCTGGATGCGTTGGAGCAATAGCCAGGCTGACAACTCATATAATCCTGCGCTAGCCGCGCAGACCGCCCTCGCGTTCCCACGCGCAGCGCACGCGCAACTCACCTTCTTGCGGGCTGTGAAAGCCGTTATCTGACTCCCAACGAAAGGTGTGCGTGCCGTTCAGTTCGGTCTCTAAATGCACCACTGCACTGGCCCAATACAGGCGCTTAAGCAGCGCTTCGAACTGTTGGATCCACAGGCTCCACTCATACTCCACGGTACGGTAGCTGGCCCCGAAGTGGATCACCTGC
>JAWWDH010000634.1:0-1797 GCA_033720015.1 Pseudomonas sp. | reverse complement strand
TGTCACCACGACTGGTGACCATGATGAAGGGCACGCTTTTCAGGTTGTCCTGTTCGCGGCACCAGCTGAGCAGTTCGAGTCCGGTCATTTCCGGCATCTCCCAGTCACAGAGGATCAGGTCGATGCTCTGCCGTGCCAGCATTTGCTGGGCTTTGCGGCCATTGATGGCTTCCTCGATCTTTACTCCGGGGAAGTGATCGCGCAGGCCCTTTTTCACCAGATCACGGATAAAGGTTGCGTCGTCCACCACCAGCACGCTGACTTTGCTCATCGGCCACTCCCATACGAATGCGCCTAAGCATAATCGTCGCAAGCGGGCAAAGGCCAACCTTAAAGCCGCGAATAGCTGGCCTTGTGCCGCCCGGCCGGCACTCTGCGAGTCTGGCTGACGTGCCTACACGACGATCAAACGCCCAGGGCTCAGGCCTTCGGCGCTGCCGCACAGCGCCGCCGAGCCGAGCAACTGGGTCTTAGCTGTCCTTGCCCTTACCTTGCACTTCTTCCTGCATACGGGTCAGGCCGATGTGTTTCACGTCGGTACCGCGCACCAGATAGATCACCAGTTCGGCGATATTGCGCGCATGGTCGCCAATACGCTCCAGTGAACGCAGGGCCCAGATCACGTTGAGCACCCGCGATATCGAGCGCGGGTCTTCCATCATGTAGGTGACCAGTTCGCGCAGGGCAGTTTTGTACTCGCGGTCGACGGTCTTGTCGTATTGCGCCACCGACAACGCCAGGTCGGCGTCGAAGCGGGCGAAGGCGTCCAGCGCCTCGCGCACCATCTTGCGTACCTGATCGCCGATATGGCGAATTTCCACATAGCCGCGCGGCGACTCGCCCTCCTCGCACAGCAGAATCGCGCGCTTGGCGATCTTGGTCGCCTCGTCGCCAACGCGCTCGAGGTCGATCACGGCCTTGGAGATGCTGATGATCAAGCGCAAATCGGAAGCCGCTGGCTGGCGACGAGCGAGGATGCGCACGCACTCCTCGTCGATATTGCGTTCCATCTGGTTGATCTGATCGTCGACCTCACGCACCTGTTGGGCCAGGCCGGAGTCGGCATCGATCAACGACGTGACCGCATCGTTGACCTGCTTCTCGACCAGGCCACCCATCGCCAGGAAGTGGCTGCGCACCTCCTCCAGCTCGGCGTTGAACTGCTGGGAGATGTGATGGGTGAGACTGTCTTTGTTGATCATGTGTCGCTCCGCGAAAGCTGCCAGCTTGGGTGGCTGTGGTGCACACGCGCACCCTTCAGGTTGAGTTCACTGCTAAGGCCCTTGGAAAATGCTCACTGGCGCGAAGGGCGTGCGCTGACAGTACGAGTAGTACGGCAAGCGCGCTCGACAAAGCCAGGGAGTATTTACCATGGCCTTAGCCGTAGCGGCCGGTGATGTAGTCTTCTGTTTGTTTCTTCGCCGGGTTGGTAAACAACGCGTCGGTATCGCCAAATTCGATCAGCTTGCCCATGTACATGAACGCCGTATAGTCCGACACGCGCGCGGCCTGCTGCATGTTGTGGGTGACGATGACGATGGTGTACTTGGATTTCAGCTCGTAGATCAGCTCTTCGACTTTCAGCGTGGAGATCGGATCGAGGGCCGAGCAGGGCTCATCGAGCAGCAGCACTTCAGGCTCGATGGCGATGGCACGGGCGATGACCAGACGCTGCTGCTGACCGCCGGAGAGACCGAGCGCATTGTCCTGCAGGCGATCCTTGACCTCATCCCACAGCGCGGCGCCCTTGAGCGCCTTTTCCACCGTTTCATCCAGCACACGGCGGCTCTTCACACC
>JAWWDH010000633.1:0-1801 GCA_033720015.1 Pseudomonas sp. | reverse complement strand
TCCCGCCTCGATGACGTCGACCCGCATGCGCTCCAGCGCCTTGGCGATGCGGACCTTTTCATCGCGGGTCATCGATGCGCCGGGGCTCTGCTCGCCGTCACGCAGGGTGGTGTCGAAGATAATGACGCGATCGTTGCTGCTCATGCTGGTGTCCTCACGAATGCGCAATGCACAGACCCGATGCGCGGGCTGTGTCGATAGAGGTTGATTGTCGCGTGAAATGCCGCAGGCGGGAAGCGTGACGCAGCTGCAAAGCCGAAGTGCCTGCGGCAAACGGCGTACACAAACCACCCCTTCGACGTGATGGACGCCTTTGTAGGATGGGTTGAGCCTGCGATACCCATCAATTCGCCGTCGACCGATCAACACCCTGATGGGTATCGCTACGCTCAACCCATCCTACGGCCTGCACCAGAAAGCAAAACGCCCGCCAAAATGGCGGGCGTTGAGCTGATTGAGCGAGCTAAAGCTAGGCTAGGCGAACGTGCGCGAGGACGCGGAGTTTACTGCTGTAAATGAGCATCCGAACGCACGCTCAACAACGCCTGGCCGACGCGCAGCCAATCAGAGCGCTTGATCCCAAGGACGATCGCCATCCTTGTCTTTGATCCGGGTAGGCAGGCCCATCACGTCGAGCAATTTGAGGAACGGCTCAGCCGGTAACTCCTCAACATTGACCATGCGCGACACATCCCAATCACCACGCGCCACCAGCAGCGCAGCGGCGACCGGCGGTACGCCAGCGGTGTAGGAGATGCCCTGGCTGTCAGTCTCGACATAGGCATCTTTGTGGTCGGCGACGTTGTAGATAAACACCTCAGCCGGCTTGCCGTCCTTGGTGCCTTTAACCAGGTCACCAATGCAGGTCTTGCCGCTGTAGCCTGGGGCCAATGAGGCGGGATCAGGCAGCACAGCCTTAACCACTTTCAACGGCACCACTTCCAGGCCTTCGGCGGTTTTCACCGGCTGCTCGGACAGCAAGCCAAGGTTTTTCAGCACGGTAAACACGTTGATGTAGTGCTCACCGAAGCTCATCCAAAAACGCACATTGGGTACGTTCAGGTGCTTGGACAGGGAATGCACTTCGTCATGCCCGGTCAGGTACAGATTCTGTTCACCGACTACCGGCAGATCGTCGGTACGTTTGACTTCAAACATGCTGTTGCTGGTCCACTGGCTGTTCTGCCAGCTCCAGACTTGGCCGGTAAATTCACGGAAATTGATTTCCGGATCGAAATTGGTGGCGAAGTACTTGCCGTGGGAACCAGCGTTGACGTCGAGGATGTCGATCGACTCGATCGAGTCAAAGTACTGCTGTTGCGCCAATGCGGCATAGGCATTGACCACGCCCGGATCGAAACCGACGCCAAGGATGGCAGTCACTCCCTTGTCCTGGCATTCGGCCAGGTGCTTCCATTCATAGTTGCCGTACCAAGGTGGCGTTTCACAGACCTTGCCCGGCTCTTCGTGAATGGCGGTATCAAGGTAGGCAGCGCCGGTATCCATGCAGGCGCGCAGCACCGACATGTTAAGGAAGGCTGAACCGACGTTGATGACGATCTGCGATTGAGTCTCGCGGATCAGTGCCTTGGTTGCTTCTATATCCAGCGCATTGAGGGCATAGGCCTGGATTTCAGCCGGCTGCTTCAAGCTGCCTTTGGCTTTTACGCTGTCGATGATGGCCTGGCATTTGGAGATGTTGCGCGACGCGATAGCAATACGACCGAGTTCGTCGTTGTGCTGCGCGCACTTGTGGGCCACCACCTTGGCGACACCTCCTGCACCAATGATCAGAACATTC
>JAWWDH010000632.1:0-1806 GCA_033720015.1 Pseudomonas sp. | reverse complement strand
GCTGGATGAAGGTCCCGGTCGAAATACTGGTCGTGATCTGCCTCGCGGTCGGCATCCTGCCGGCGTGGACTTTCGGACCCTTGCTGGCAACGGCTGCGGCCTCGACGCTGCAGGCCGATCTGCCGGAGTACAGCCTCGCGATCTGGCATGGCGTCAATCCGGCGTTGATCATGAGCCTGGTGGCCCTCGCTGCTGGTGGCCTGATTTACGCGTTCCGTCGTCCCCTGTTTCGCTGGCACGAGCGTACGATCGGCCGCATCGACGCGCGCACCTATTACCAGTGGCTGGAGCAGGCCCTGTTCCGTGGCGCCGGATGGCTCAACAGCGTGCTGCAGCGCGCAACACTGCAACGCATGGTGCTGCTGCTGGTGCTTGCTTCCGGCACGCTGGCATTCTTCGGGCTGTGGGACTTCGGGCCGCTTGGGGGCGATGTGCAGCTGACGCCGCTCGATCCCATCAGTCTGCTGGCCGCGGTCATCCTCTGCATCGCCGCGATCGGGACCGTGCTGCTGCATCGTCAGCGGTTGCTTGCGCTGTTGCTGCTGAGCGTGGTGGGCTTGATCGTCGCATTGACCTTCGTGAAATTTTCCGCGCCTGATCTCGCACTGACACAGTTGTCAGTCGAGGTCGTGACAGTCGTGCTGCTGTTACTGGCACTCTATTTCCTGCCGGCCCGGACGCCTGTCGAATCAGGCATTGGGCGCCGTGGCCGCGACCTGGTCGTTGCGATCGCTGCCGGCGCGGGCGCCTCGGCCCTGACCTGGGCTGTGTTGACCCGGCCCTATGAATCCATTGCGGGTTTCTTTCTCGACAACAGCGTGCCGGGCGGAGGCGGAACCAACGTCGTCAACGTGATCCTCGTCGACTTCCGTGGCTTCGATACACTGGGCGAGATCACGGTGCTGGCAATTGCCGCAATCGGCATCTTTGCGTTACTGGAAGGGCTGCGACTGACCGCTCCCGAAGAAGACAGTTCGGGCCGGCGGTGGAGCTGGGATCTGCACCCTGTCGTCATGGCGTCGTTTTCGCGCCTGCTGCTGCCCCTGGCCCTGCTGGTGGCCATCTTCGTGCTGTTGCGCGGTCATAACCTGCCGGGCGGCGGCTTCATCGCCGGCCTGATCACGGCAATCGCGCTGATCACACAGTACCTGGCCAACGGTATCGCCTGGACAGGGTCCCGAATGAGCGCCCGACTGAATCCGATGATCGGTATCGGCCTTCTGATTGCCACAGCCACCGGCCTGGCAAGCTGGGTATTCGGCTACCCCTTCCTGACCTCGACCTTTACCTACCTGCAGTGGCCCCTGGTCGGCAAGTTCGAGGTGGCTTCTGCGATGCTTTTCGATCTTGGCGTCTACATGGTCGTGGTTGGCGTCACCCTGGTGATTCTGCTGCGTCTTGGTCACCTGCATGATGTCAACCGGCCACACGCGACAGCCGAAATCCCGGAAGAGGACGCCTGATGGAAGCCCTTATCGCGATCGTCATCGGCACATTGACCGCTTGCGGCGTCTATCTCAGCCTGCGTGGCCGGACGTTTCCGGTTGTCCTTGGACTGACTCTGCTATCGTATGCGGTCAACCTGTTTCTGTTCGTCATGGGTAGGCTGACCATCGGTCAGCCTCCGATCATCAGGGATGGCACAAGCTATGCCGACCCGTTGCCGCAGGCACTGGTCTTGACCGCGATCGTCATCAGTTTTGGCATGACCGCGTTTGTCGTGATCCTGTCACTGCGCGCCCGCGCTGAACTGGGTAATGATCACGTCGACGGCAGGGAGCCGGATCAATGAGCCACCTGGTCATC
>JAWWDH010000631.1:0-1809 GCA_033720015.1 Pseudomonas sp. | reverse complement strand
CTGGGATTAGCCACCAACACCAGATGCGCCAGCCCAGTCAGCGGTCGACGCAGCTCAGCCAAGGGGTAATCGGTGAAAATATCGCCATTGATCAGCGCAAAAGGCTGATCACCCAACAACGGCAAGGCCTGGAAGATCCCGCCGCCGGTTTCCAGCGGCTCAGCCTCCGCGGAATAGGCAATGCTCAGGCCAAAGCGCGAGCCATCACCGAGGTAATCCTCAATCTGCTGGCCGAGCCAGGCGTGATTGATCACCACCTCGGTAAATCCGGCCGCCGCCAAGGCGCGCAGGTGATACTCGATCAACGGCACACCGGCCACGCGCACCAATGGTTTCGGCGTGTGCAATGTCAGCGGGCGCAACCGCTCGCCCTTGCCCGCCGCCAGAATCATCGCTTTCATGCCGGCTCCCGCTGCAGGCTCGCCAGCAACTCAGCCAATTCAGCCAACTCCGGCCGACGCGCCAGAACCGCCTCTATATAGGAGAAGAAACGCGGTACATCAGCCAAGTACTTGGGCTTGCCATCACGGTGGTAAATGCGTGCGAAGATGCCGATCACTTTGAGGTGGCGCTGCACGCCCATCAGGTCGCTGGCCCGGAGAAAGTCGTCTAATACTGGCTGAACGGGCACGCCGGCATCACGCGCCTGCTGCCAGTACTGCTCCAGCCAAGTGCGTACACGCGCTTGCGGCCAGCTGAGAAACGCATCCTTGAACAGACAGGTGATGTCATAGGTCACCGGACCATAAACTGCGTCCTGAAAATCCAGCACCCCGGGATTCGGCTCACTGAGCATCAGATTTCGCGGCATGTAGTCGCGATGCACCAACACCTTGGGCTGGGCCAGGGCGCTGTCGATCAACAACTGGCTCGCCCGCTGCCAGAGCGCCTGCTGCTCCTGACTGAACTCAACACCCAGATGCTGCTGTACATACCAGTCAGGGAATAGCTGAAGCTCGCGGCGCAGCAAGGCATCATCATAACTGGGCAATGGTGTGCTCATCGGCAGCCGTTGAAAGGCCAGCAGTGCCTGCATGGCATCGGCAAACAACGCATCAGCATTGTCTTCATTGATGACATCCAGGTAAGTCTGCCGACCTAAATCGTTGAGCAAGAGAAAGCCCCGCTCAAGATCAGCGGCGAGGATCTGCGGCACGTTGAGCTGCGCCTCGGCCAGTAACTGCGCCACTTTAACGAAAGGCCGGCAGTCTTCCTGCGGCGGCGGTGCATCCATCACGATCAGCGTCCGCGCCGCACCTTGCCAGCGGAAATAACGGCGAAAACTGGCGTCACTGCTGGCCGACGTCAGTGTCGCAGCCGGCACAGCGCCCCAGCCTTGCTCGGCAAACAGCTCAGGCAGCAATTGATCAAGCCAGTTTTCAAGGAGTTTCAGGCGTACATCTTCATCAGGCATTACAAGGTCTCCGACGGCGCTAGCCGTTGCGCGGGTCATGCTTTATTATCCAGCATCTTTTCAAGCCCATCGAGAGGCGTGCGGCCTCAGGGCCAATGGCGCGCAGGAAGCCCGGATAAAATAAGATGGCAGTAAAATACCCCGCGTTTCGTAAAAAATTCCCCCTACTGGTTACTAGCAGCCTTCTGGCGCTGCAACCCGTAGCCATTCCTTTTGCTGTCGCTGCCGAGCAGTACGATTGTCAGGTTTCCGCCACCGGCGGCTGGGCATGCGCCCCGAAAACCAGCAATGCTGCACTGCCAGCCCGGCCAGTACAACGTGATTCGCTCGCCAGTAGCAAGGCGGCTGGCGGCAATGCCGAACCCAGCCAGGCTAAAGCCGCGCAAGCGACTCTG
>JAWWDH010000630.1:0-1814 GCA_033720015.1 Pseudomonas sp. | reverse complement strand
GCTGGCGTTCGTGCCAGAGCAGTTGGCCGTCGCGGCGAATATTCAGCTGCGCTTGGAAGTGGCCGGCGTCGAAGCGCTCACCACTGGCCGGCCGGCCGAGGGCGACGATATCCCAGTAGAGCAACTTGGCGTCACCCTCCAAGTCGATCTCGGTGCTCAGCTCGGCCTGAGCGGCGGAGTAGATGATGGTTTCCTGCGGCAACCATTCCAGGGTGGCGCCGGCGGCAACGCGCAGCTTGAGGCTCTGGTAGGCCGGGCCGGCGGCGCGGTACCACTTGGCGGCGCCGGGGCTGGTCAGTTGCGCCCAGGCGTTGGTGCCGACCGTGGCGCAAATGTCCAAGCGATCGCCGCCGGCGATGCCGCCCGGCGGGTGGACGATGATGTGCTGGCACACTTCTGGGCCTTCGGCGTATAGGTGCTTTTGCACCCGCAGCGGGCCTTTATGCCGGCGCAGAGTGGGCCGGGTAGCGTCGCCGTTGCGGCCGTAGGCCAGCTCCAGTTCGGCCTGCCAGCTTGGGGTGAAGAGGCTCGCTGGGGCGTTCATGCGCTCACCTTGTGACGCCGTTGCCACCAGCTTTGGCCGGCGGAATACAGGGTTAGTAGCAGCAAGCCGAGGCTAACCAGCAGCCACCATTGCAGGTGCATGCCGTAGTAAGGCGGTGCGTGCATAAAACCGCTTAGCCAGAACCCGGCTATTGCTAGCGCGAGGAGGCTCGCGCACAGGGCGCGGCCCCACGAACGGCAATAGGAGCCGGGGCGCAGCACGGCCAACAGCAGCAGGCATTCGGCCAGGATAATGGCGCAGAAGGTCAGCACCACCTGCTGGGGATAGTCGGGGTCGATGCCTGGCGGCAAATGGCGGAGCATCCAGTAGTCAGGCATAAAACCGCCCCAGACGACCATGGCCAGGCCGGCTATTGCGGTGAGTGGCAGAAGCAGGTGGCGCCAGATCATTATTGGGTGCTCGGGCCATAAGCGAGGCGCCGATTATGCGCAAAGTGCAGGCTCAGCGTCGCCATTCAGATGGCCACCATTCCGCGCACACCATCGGCTTCCATGCTGGCACCGCGGCCTTGCTGGACTATTTCGCCACGGCTCATCACCAGGTACTGATCGGCCAGTTCGGCGGCAAAGTCATAGAACTGCTCGACCAGTAGGATGGCCATATCACCGCGCTCGGCGAGCTTTTTGATGACCACGCCGATCTCCTTGATCACCGAGGGCTGAATCCCTTCGGTGGGTTCATCGAGAATCAACAGGCGTGGCTTGCTCGCCAGTGCACGGCCAATCGCCAGCTGCTGCTGTTGCCCGCCGGAGAGGTCGCCGCCACGGCGCTGCTTCATCTCGCGCAGCACTGGGAACAGCTCGTAGATAAATTCCGGCACCACTTTGGCGTCGCTGCCAGGGAAGCGTGACAGCCCCATCAGCAGGTTCTCTTCAACCGTCAACCGGCCAAAGATCTCCCGGCCCTGCGGCACATAAGCGATGCCAGCGTGCACACGCTGGTGCGGCTTGAGTGCGGTGATCGCTTGGCCTTCCCATTGCACCGTGCCTTCTTTAGCGGGAATCAAGCCCATCAGGCATTTCAGCAGGGTGGTTTTTCCCACGCCGTTACGCCCAAGCAGGCAGGTGACTTCGCCAACCTTGGCCTCGAATGACAGGCCGCGCAGGATATGGCTGCCGCCGTAGTACTGATGCAGTTGTTCAACTTGCAGCATGGTGATGTCCTTGTTTATGCGTGGGTGGACGGCGTTCTATCTGCCCACCTTACGAACCTCAGTCCGTAGGATGGGTGGAGCGCAGCGATACCCATC
>JAWWDH010000629.1:0-1815 GCA_033720015.1 Pseudomonas sp. | reverse complement strand
GAAACCGGCTGCCACAGGGCAGCCGGTCAAAGGTTGGCACAACAGAAGACATGGAGAACCTTAGAGTTCTGCGGCAGGACCACCGATTGGTTTTTCCGCAGGCTCCGCAACTTCAACCGGCGCAGTTGGGGTGCCGTTGTTGTCGTCACCGCCCTGCCAGCCTTTCGGCTCACGTGGCGTGAGGCCATTCATGATGTCCTCGATCTGCTCAGCGTCGATCGTTTCATACTTCATCAGTGCCTCAGCCATCGCATCCAGCTTGTCGCGATTATCCTGCAACAGCTGCTTGGCGGTGGCATAGCAGCCATCGATGATGCTGCGAATTTCCTGGTCAATAAGCTTGGCGGTATCGGCAGACACATTGCTCTGGTTACTGCCCATGCTGCGCCCAAGGAAGACTTCCCCCTCTTCTTCCGCATACATCAACGGACCGAGTTTTTCTGACAACCCCCACTTGGTGACCATGTTTTTGGCCAGCTGGGTGGCGCGCATGATGTCATTGGACGCACCGGTCGTGACGCCATCAAAACCCAAGGTCATTTCCTCGGCGATCCGACCACCGAACAACGAGCAAATCTGACTGGTCAGCGCACGCTTGCTCAGGCTGTAACGATCTTCCTCAGGCAGGAACATGGTCACACCCAGAGCTCGACCGCGGGGAATGATCGACACCTTGTATACAGGGTCATGCTCAGGCACCAAGCGCCCAACAATCGCGTGACCGGCTTCATGGAAGGCCGTATTGAGCTTTTCCTTGTCCGACATGACCATGGTCTTGCGCTCGGCACCCATCATGATCTTGTCTTTGGCCAGCTCGAACTCTTTCATCTCGACCACACGCTTACCGGAGCGCGCAGCAAACAGAGAAGCTTCGTTGACCAAGTTGGCCAGGTCCGCACCGGAGAAGCCCGGCGTACCCCGCGCAATCACAGCCGGCACAACATCTTCGCCCATCGGCACTTTGCGCATATGGACTTTGAGAATCTGCTCGCGACCACGAATATCCGGCAAGCCAACTACAACTTGGCGGTCGAAACGCCCCGGACGCAGCAGTGCCGGGTCAAGAACGTCAGGACGGTTGGTAGCAGCAATCACGATGATGCCGTCGTTCGCCTCAAAACCATCCATCTCTACCAGCAGCTGGTTGAGTGTCTGCTCACGCTCATCGTGACCACCACCCATGCCAGCGCCACGATGGCGACCAACGGCGTCGATCTCGTCGATAAAGATGATGCATGGCGCGTGCTTCTTGGCCTGTTCAAACATGTCGCGCACCCGCGAGGCACCGACACCGACGAACATTTCCACAAAGTCGGAACCGGAGATGGAAAAGAACGGTACCTTGGCCTCGCCGGCAATCGCCTTGGCGAGCAGCGTCTTACCGGTTCCCGGCGGGCCCACCATCAGGACGCCCTTTGGAATCTTGCCGCCGAGGCGCTGGAACTTGCTGGGATCCTTGAGGAACTCGACGATCTCGGCGACTTCGGCCTTGGCCTCGTCGACGCCCGCCACATCGGCAAACGTCACGCCAACCTGGTCCTCACCGAGGAGACGCGCCTTGCTCTTGCCGAAGGACATGGCCCCGCGACCACCGCCCCCGCCCTGCATCTGGCGCATGAAATATATCCAGACACCGATGAGCAGGAGGATCGGGAAGGAACTGATCAGGAGCTGCGTGAAGAAGCTTTGCTGCTGCTTCTCCGCGGCCGAGAACTCGACGCCATTGCGTTTGAGGTCACCGACGAGCGCCGTGTAGTCGTTATCGGCAATACGCGTGAAATACTGCGGCGTATCGCCATTGCCATACCGGACGAT
>JAWWDH010000628.1:0-1817 GCA_033720015.1 Pseudomonas sp. | reverse complement strand
TGGTGCTCGACCTACCCTGTACCGCCGACGGCTTCTGGCCGTTGCTGCACACCCGTAATAGTCGCGTGGTGATTGCCGCCGAGGCCACTACTGAGCGCCTGGCAGCCGCAATGGCGGGGCTTGCACCGGCCCTCGCCAGCCGGGTTCACCCCCTGCAAACCTCGCTGCTGGCGATTGATCTGGGGGCTAATGCGGTGGACTGTATTTTCTGCATGCACACCCTGCATCTGGTCGACGATCCACTGCGCCGGCTGGCCCTGCTACGCGAATTCAACCGGGTCAGCCGCGACAGCGTGATCGTTTCAGTCTGGGTCGATGGCAACCTCGAAGCGGCGCGCCACAAAGCGCTCAGCCCGCGTAACGGCCAGGTTCAACCTCGGGCGCAGATTGAACGCGAGTTCACTGAGGCGGGCTTTCGCATCAGCGGCCACCGCGACTTTATCCCGGGCGTGGCCATGCTGCGCCTGTATGTGCTGCACAAACGCAGCTAACGAAAACGCCTACGACCTTGATCGACATGGTCGAACCGCACCGGGCTGGGTATGCTGCGCCTTTTTTGTGCGAGCGATTGCCATGCCTGTGTCCGATATTCTGCTATTGGTACTTGCCGGTTTTGCCGCCGGCGGGATGAATGCCCTGGCCGGTGGCGGCACGTTTTTCTCCTTCCCGGCGTTGCTCGCCGCCGGCCTGCCACCAGTAACCGCCAACGCCACCAATGCGGTGGCGCTGTGGCCGGCCAGCCTGGCAGGGGCTTGGGCGGCGCGGGCATCACTGCGGCCCTTGGGCAGTTATTTAGTGCCGTTGCTCGCCGCCGGGCTGGCCGGCGGCCTGCTCGGCGGCTTGCTGCTGCTGGTGGGCGGCGATGCGGTATTTGCCAAGCTGATTCCCTGGTTGCTGCTGGCCGCCACCAGCCTGTTTGCCGCCAGCCCCTGGCTCAGCCGCTGGCTGGCGGCGCGCCGCGCCGAAGCCGCGCAACCACCGCACACCCCCCTGTCGCTTGCCGCCCACATCGGCGTGTCGATTTATGGCGGCTATTTCGGTGCCGGCATGGGTATCTTGCAGCTGGCAGCCTTCTCCATCGAAGGCCATCCACTGGCACGCTCCAACGCGCTGAAAAACCTGATTTCAGCGGTGATCTACAGCGTCGCAACCGCCACCTTTATCATTGCCGGCCGGGTCAGCTGGTATGAGCTGGTGGTTCTGCTGGTAGGGGCGACAGTCGGCGGTTATGTCGGCGGCGCACTGGGGCAACGCTTGCCTGCCGGCTTGCTGCGCCTGCTGGTGATCGGCGTGGGCAGCGGCATGACCACCTATTACTTCTGGGTCACCTACTTCGCCCACTAGCCGGGACCATCCAGCACAAGGCACTCACCAACAGCGACCTAGCTGCCGCTTGCACCGCGCCGATGAACCCTCGAAGCTATGCGCCTGTTGACTGGAGCGCCTGATGAACCTCGCCGAACTGACCACCCGCATGCACGCCATTCGTGATTGCAACGACTGGCGGCCCTTCCACAGCCCGAAGAACCTGGCCATGGCCGCCAGTGTGGAAATGGCCGAGCTGGTGGAAATTTTCCAGTGGCTGACCGAGCAGCAGTCACGCCAGCTGCCCGCCGAGCAACTCGCGCATGCCGGCCAGGAAGTCGGCGATATCGTGCTCTATCTAATCCTCCTCTGTGCTGAGCTGGGCCTGGACATGGAGCAAGTGGTACGCGCCAAACTGGCCGACAACGAAAAACGCTTTTTAGGGGCAGCGCGCAATGACTGATCGGCACTTCGATGAACTTGCCACGCGCTTCGCCGAAAAGATCTATGGC
>JAWWDH010000627.1:0-1823 GCA_033720015.1 Pseudomonas sp. | reverse complement strand
CACTTCCATGGCATCGGACGAGTGATCTTGATGAGTGAAGCCAATAGAGGCCCGCGACGCGGTCTCCGCGCCCGCGTTAGTGGTCATAATCAGGATGACGTTGCGGAAATCTGCCTTGCGCCCGTTGTTGTCGGTCAGCGTGCCGTGATCCATAACCTGCAGCAGCAGGTTGAAGACTTCCGGATGCGCCTTCTCGATTTCATCGAGTAGCAATACGCAATGGGGCATCTTGGTGATCGCCTCGGTCAGCAAACCACCCTGATCGAAGCCGACATAGCCCGGCGGAGCGCCGATAAGGCGAGAAACAGTATGCCGCTCCATGTACTCGGACATATCGAAGCGCACCAACTCAATCCCCAAGGCCTTGGCCAACTGACGCGCCGCCTCGGTTTTACCGACCCCGGTAGGACCAGCAAACAGGAAAGAACCGACAGGCTTATCAGGCGCCTTGAGACCGGCGCGCGACAATTTAATCGCCGTCGAGAGCGAGTCAATGGCCGCATCCTGACCAAACACCGTGAGCTTGAGGTCGCGCTCAAGGTTACGCAGCAACTCCTTGTCCGAGCTACTGACATGCTTAGGCGGAATCCGTGCAATCTTAGCCACGATATCCTCGACCTGCGCCACCTCAATGCGCTTGACGCGCTTATCCACCGGCTGCAGACGCTGATAGGCACCCGCCTCATCAATCACATCGATGGCCTTGTCAGGCATATGACGATCATTGATGTAACGCGAGGCCAGCTCCGCGGCTGCACGCAAAGCCTCATCGCTGTACTCGATACTGTGGTGTTGCTCGAAACGCGCCTTCAGGCCACGCAGAATACCAACGGTGTCCTCAACGGAGGGTTCGACCACATCGACTTTCTGGAAGCGCCGCGCCAGGGCACGATCCTTCTCGAAAATGCCACGAAACTCCTGGAAGGTAGTCGAGCCGATGCAGCGAATCTCACCCGAAGAAAGCATCGGCTTGAGCAGATTGGACGCATCCATTACTCCACCCGAAGCCGCACCCGCACCGATGATGGTGTGGATTTCGTCGATAAACAGAATCGCATGCGGACGCCTGCGCAGCTCATTGAGCAGCGCCTTGAAGCGCTTCTCGAAATCGCCACGGTATTTAGTGCCAGCCAACAAGGCCCCCAGGTCCAGCGAATAGACCACGCTATCCGCCAGCAAATCCGGGACCTGCTGGTCGACAATACGCTTGGCCAGGCCCTCGGCAATGGCGGTCTTGCCGACCCCAGCCTCACCAACCAGCAGCGGGTTGTTCTTGCGCCGCCGCGCGAGGATCTGCGCCACGCGCTCCACCTCTAGCTCACGACCGACCAGAGGATCAATCCGCCCCTGACGCGCCAGCTCGTTGAGGTTGCTGGCGTAAGCATCCAGCGGGTTACCCGAGGTCGAGGACTCCCCGCCTTCTTCGTCCTGCATCTCCTGATCGGCGTCAGAGTGGCCGCCATGCCCCGGCACCTTGGAAATGCCATGAGCGATGAAGTTGACCACGTCGATCCGCGCGACACTCTGTTGCTTGAGCAAAAACACGGCCTGGCTTTCCTGCTCACTGAAAATCGCCACCAATACGTTGGCGCCCGTAACCTCGCGCTTGCCAGAGCTTTGCACATGGAATACCGCGCGCTGCAAAACACGCTGGAAGCCCAGGGTCGGCTGAGTTTCGCGCTCTTCGTCATGCAGAGGAATCAGTGGCGTAGTGGAGTCGATGAACTCCTGTAAATCATGCCGCAACTTGTCGAGGCTGGCGCCGCATGCGCGCAATACGCTGGCGGCGGCTTCGTTATCCAGTAGAGCCAGCAGGAGGTGCT
>JAWWDH010000626.1:0-1824 GCA_033720015.1 Pseudomonas sp. | reverse complement strand
CCTCGTAAGCTCAGGCCTTATCAGCCGCTCACGAGGTACGCCCATTCGCACCCTCATGGTGTGTGCAGGCGTACTGTTGCTTTTTCTGCCTGCACTGTTCGAGAGCTGGCCGTCAGCCTGACAGCTGCTCGCCGCCCAACAGTCCCTTCGCTTTTCGGATGACCGACGTCTCCGCCGGATGCAGCCGTTGGTCTGCCATGGCAAGCTTGTTGAGCGCATCCATCAACTCACGTTTGGCATCTGGTGCGATCCCTGACCGGATGAACGAAACCAGCCATTCGAGATGGCGGTTATCCATTCCCCTCTCCTCGATCTGTTTGCACACAAACTCCACATCGTCGCGCCGCAATTTGATTCGCGGGGCTACAAGCTTGGTCAGCAATCGGGTCTCTGCCGGGTGAATGTGCCCGTCACAGATGATCAACCAGCAAAAGATGACGAGTGAAGCGAAGGCCGGTGTGCTTGATTGCACTTCCGGATAAACGGCACTCAGGCCGTACATAGAGTCAAAGATGCGCGCAATGTTGCGCTTTTTGCCCTGCCGCCGCTGGACAATCTTTTCAGTCATTGAGTACTCCCCCCGGAGTGTGTTGGTGAGCATGATCACTGATCCTGCCCATATTTCAATCTATGGTTGCCACACTCCTTTATACACAACTTTCCCCAGAAGATTCGTGATTGTGCGTATATCGTTAAGTAAACTCAAGCATGAGTTTCATGAACCCAAGCTGAACAGACTGCCCAATTTTGGCAGGTTGTCATTGATGCCGGCGAGCCGAAGCGCGTGCCAGGCCATGGCGTGATTGCTGGAGGTGACCGGCAAGCCGACTTCTGCCTCGATGTCGGCTGCAACTTCTGCCAGGCGAACCGAAGTGCACGACACGAATACCGCATCAATGCCGCCTTCGTCTGCCAGCCGCTTCACGCCGGCACGTACCGAGGCGGGTGAGATGGCGGCTACAACAGCGTCGGATTCTTCATTGAACGAGCCAAATACGGGCACCTCGTAGCCGCGCGCGGTGATGTAGTCGGCAACGATTTGGTTCACATCTGCCCGGTAGGGTGTCAGCACGCCGATGCGTTTGGCGCCGAAAGCATCAAAGGCGGCAAATGCGGCGGTGATCGGGGTGGTGCAGGCAACATCGGGGCGAGCCTCGCGGATGCGCTCGAACACGCGTTCTTCTCCAATCGCCATCGATGCAGACGTACAGCCGTAGGCGATGGTATCCATTCTGGCCCCGGGCAGAAAAACATCGGCGCAGTCGCGAATGCGCGGTTCCATGGCGCGTAGCGTCTCGGGCGTGATCTGGTTGTCGTTGAAAATACGGCTGTGATAGAGCGCTGCTCCGGGAACGTGGCGGAAGATCTCGCGCCATTCATGTTCGATGGTGTAGTCGCTTGCCAGCACGATCAGACCAATGCGGCCGCGCGGCGCGATGCCGTTATCGGTTTCAAACGGCAGGTTCTCGATCAGTTTCATGCAGTGCACCTTGTAAACTGGCGACGCGAAGCGTCATTGTGTTGTCGCGATCTGAAACCATATCATGCCCGCCAGTGGGCGAAACGACTTCGCTGTGTGCGGCAATCCATTGGCTTGAATCGCCGTATCGCTTGTGCGAATAAGCCTCGAAACATCGTGCATTTGCAGTGAAACGTCAGGAGCATGCCATGGCCTATTCGGCCGCTAAAGACCGTCGCCAGTCCGTTGGCGTAAAGGTTGGCGACAAGATTCAGATCGGCGGCGGCGCCCCGGTGGTCGTCCAGTCGATGACCAATACCGATACCGCTGACATTGAGGGCACCGCCCAGCAGGTTGCAGCGCTT
>JAWWDH010000625.1:0-1826 GCA_033720015.1 Pseudomonas sp. | reverse complement strand
CGTGGCGTGGCCAAGCTAATGGAGGCCATTCCCGTCTCTGAAATGGTGGTGTTCGCGCCTAAGCAGCCGAAAACCCATATCACCGTATTTACCGACACTGACTGTGGTTATTGCCAGAAGCTGCACAGCGAAGTGCCTGAGCTGAATCGTTTGGGGGTCGAGGTGCGTTACCTGGCATTCCCACGACAGGGCCTGGACAGTGCCGCCGCCAAAGAACTGGCCAATGTCTGGTGCGCCAAGAACCAGAAGGACGCCATGAACCGTGCAAAAAGCCGTCAGAGCGTGGCTGATGCACAGTGCGATAGCCCGGTTGCCAAGCAATACGCGCTGGGGCAGATGATTGGGGTCAGCGGTACGCCGGCCATCGTCTTGGCCAACGGCAAGATCATTCCGGGCTACCAGCCCGCTGCGCAGTTGGCGAAAATCGCCCTAGCGTCCAAGTGATCCGAGTTTTACAGCAGATTGACTAATAAACAGCCGCTTCGTATGGTGCGGCTCTTTTCTACGACCGGGCCTGTTCCGGTCGTTTTACGCATGCAGATGGGGAGTTCAGTGTGAAACCGGTGAAAGTAGGCATCTGTGGGCTAGGTACCGTCGGTGGCGGTACCTTGAATGTACTCAAGCGCAATGCCGAGGAAATTACCCGGCGCGCAGGGCGCGGTATTGAAGTCGCGCAAATCGCCATTCGCTCGCCCAAGCCGCAGTACGATACGACCGGTATTAGCATGACCAGCGATGTCTTCGAGCTGGTGAACAACCCTGAGATCGATATCGTTATCGAGCTGATTGGCGGCTACACCCTGGCCAAGGAGCTGGTGCTCAAGGCCATCGACAACGGCAAGCATGTGGTCACTGCCAACAAGGCGCTGATCGCCGTGCATGGCAATGAAATCTTCGCCCGCGCCCGCGAGAAGGGCGTGATCGTCGCCTTTGAAGCCGCCGTGGCTGGCGGTATTCCGGTGATCAAGGCGATTCGTGAAGGCCTGTCGGCCAACCGTATCAACTGGCTGGCCGGGATCATCAACGGCACCGGCAACTTTATCCTCAGTGAAATGCGCGAGAAGGGCCGCGCCTTCCCGGACGTATTGGCTGAAGCGCAGGCGTTGGGTTATGCCGAAGCCGATCCGACCTTCGACGTCGAAGGCATTGATGCGGCGCACAAGCTGACCATCTTGGCGTCCATCGCCTTCGGCATTCCACTGCAGTTCGACAAGGCCTACACCGAAGGCATCACTCAGCTGACCACCGCTGATGTGAACTACGCCGAAGCGCTGGGCTACCGCATTAAGCACTTGGGCGTGGCACGCCGCACCGAGGCCGGCATCGAGCTGCGTGTGCACCCGACGCTGATCCCGGCTGATCGTTTGATCGCCAACGTCAATGGCGTGATGACTGCGGTGAGGGCCACCGGCGATGCTGCCGGCAGCACGCTGTATTACGGCGCCGGCGCCGGCATGGAGCCGACCGCTTCCTCGGTGATCGCCGATCTGGTTGACGTGGTCCGTGCGCTGACCAGCGACCCAACCAACCGTGTGCCGCACCTGGCCTTCCAGCCAGACTCGCTGTCCGATCACCCGATTCTGCCGATTGAGGCCAGCGAGAGCGCTTATTACCTGCGCATTCAGGCCAAAGATCATCCCGGTGTGCTGGCCCAAGTGGCGAGCATTCTGTCGGCGCGCGGGATCAACATCGAGTCGATCATGCAGAAGGAAGTCGAGGAGCAAGACGGCCTGGTGCCGATGATCCTAGTCACCCACCGCGTGGTCGAAGCACAAATCAACGAGGCGATCAGTGCCCTTGAGGCGCTTGAAGATGTGGTCGGCAGT
>JAWWDH010000624.1:0-1827 GCA_033720015.1 Pseudomonas sp. | reverse complement strand
GCCCACAGCGTGGTCACCGGCGTACTCACGGCAAGCGGCTCGCCATTGCGGTCGGTGATCAACCCGCGATGCGCCGGAATAGGGATATGGCGCACGCTGCGGGCGTCACCATGGGCCTGCAGAAAGCGCTGATCAAACACCTGCAGGTCGACAATGCGCCAGGCGATGGCACCCACCATCAGCGCCAGCATCAATAGCACTAAACGAAAACGCCACGGATAAAGAGCGCCTTCAAGTCCGGTCATGGCGCCACCATGCGCACTTCAGCGGCATCCGGGATGCGCATGCTGAGGCGCTCAGTCGCCAGCTTCTCGATACGGTTATGCGCGGTCCAAGTGCTTTGCTCAAGAATCAGCCGCCCCCATTCAGCCTGCGCCTTATCGCGCACGCTCAGCTCGGCATACAGTTCGTTAAGCAGCTGACGGTGCCAGTGCGCGCTATAGGACACCCCAATCGCAGACACCAGCGCAGCCAGAAACAACAGCAGCATCAGCAGACTGCCGCCGGGCAATGGCTTGGCAAACAGCGTGCTCATCGCACCTTCTCGGCAATGCGCATCACCGCACTGCGCGAACGCGGGTTGGCCGCAAGCTCTGCCTCGGAGGCAAACACCGGCTTACCGATCAACTTCAAGCGTGGCTCGAAGGCTTTCGGGATGATGGGCAAATCACGCGGCAACTTGTCCATCTCGCCCTTGGCATGCTTGCGCATAAACAGTTTGACGATACGGTCTTCCAGCGAGTGGAAACTGATCACCACCAGACGGCCGCCGACTTCCAGGCTTTCCAGCGCCGCATCGAGGCCGCTTTCCAGATCACCCAATTCGTTATTGATATAGATGCGCAGCCCTTGGAAGGCACGGGTCGCCGGATTCTTGCCTTTTTCCCAAGCCGGATTGGCCACGGTCAGCACCTGGGCCAAGTCAGCGGTACGCTCAAATGGCTGCTCGGCACGACGCAGCACCACGGCACGGGCCATGCGCTTGGCGAAGCGCTCTTCGCCGTACTCTTTGAATACTCGGGCAATTTCTTCTTCGGCGGCACTGGCAATGAACTGCGCCGCACTGACGCCCGCATCGGGGTTCATGCGCATGTCCAGCGGGCCGTCTTGCATAAAGCTGAAGCCGCGCGCGGCGTCATCCAGCTGCGGCGAAGACACGCCGAGGTCGAGCAAAATACCGCTAACCTTGCCGTCCAGACCGCGCTGCGCAAGTTCATCGCCCAGCTCGGCAAAGCTGCGCTGCACAACGACAAAGCGGCCGTCTTCGGCCGCCAGCGCATTCCCCGTCGCAATCGCCAGGGGATCCTTATCAAACCCTAGCAAGCGACCGTCTGACCCAAGCTTTTCCAAGATCAACCGACTATGCCCTCCGCGTCCGAAGGTGCCATCGAGGTAGCAGCCACTCGCGCGCACAGCCAGCCCTTCGACAGCCTCGTCGAGCAGCACAGTGATATGGCGAAAGTTACTGGTCATGGTCACAGGATCAAATCACGTAGGTCGTCAGACAAAGCACCCGGCTGCTTGATCGCGGCCAAATCGGCATCGGCCACAGCATTCCAGGCATCTTCATCCCACAGTTGGAATTTATTGAGCTGGCCAACCAGCATTGCGCGCTTATCCAGCTTGGCGTACTCGCGCAAACGCGGCGGCACCAGGAAGCGCCCACTGGCGTCCAGCTCAAGGTCAACAGCATTGCCGATCAGCATGCGCTGCAAGCGGCGGTTTTCTTCACGGAAGGAGGCGAGTTCACGGAGCTTGGCTTCAATCAGCTCCCACTCAGGCAGCGGATAAACACAAAGGCAAGGGTCGATGGCATCAATCGTGACG
>JAWWDH010000623.1:0-1830 GCA_033720015.1 Pseudomonas sp. | reverse complement strand
GCATCGATCTTGGCTTTTTTCAGCGCGCCAACGTCAGCAGCTGGAAGGGTGGCAGGAACCGGTGGATTAGCCGCCATGGCGGTGTCCAGCGCCAGTTGAGCGGCGGCAGCGGCACTGCGTAGTTCGTCGACCTGAGCCTGCAATTCGGCTGTGGCATGGGCGGCCAGCTGTTTTTCGGCTTTCTTCAGTGCCACCTGGGCCATGCTAGCTTCGATCTTGAGTTTCTTTTGCTCATCACTGGGGCCTGCCGGTTTGGCCGCAGTTGCAGTGTCGCTGGCATTGGCGGATGTCGCTTGGGCTGCTTTGGCTTGCGCGGCTTTGGCGGCGCGGGCCTGACGTTCGGCTTCTTTTTGCTCCTCGGCGCGGCGCAGGCGTTCTTGGCGCAGTTCGAAGCGCTGCTTGGATTGTTCAGCTTTAAGCTGCTTTTGTTCCAGGTCGCGAATTTCGCCCTTGGCCGCGCGGTAGTACTGCACCAAGGGAATGCTCGAGGGGCAAACATAGGCGCAAGCGCCGCATTCGATGCAGTCGAACAGGTTATGCGCCTTGAGCTGCTCGTGTTCCTGACCGATGGCGAAGAAGTGCAGCTGCTGCGGCAGCAAGCTTGCCGGGCAGGCCTCGGCACATTCACCACAGCGGATGCATGGCATGGCCGGCGGCGGTGGCGGCAGCTCGGCGGTGGTGCTGGCGAGCAGGCAGTTGGTGGTCTTGATTAGCGGCACGGCGAAGTCGGGCAGGGTGAAGCCCATCATCGGGCCGCCCATGATCAGGCGATTGAGTTTGCCGTGATCCACCCCGGCAAACGCCAGCAATTCGCCCACCGGCGTGCCCAGCAGCACCTCGACATTCATCGGCTGCGCCAGCGCCTCACCCGTCAGGGTGGTGATGCGCGAAATCAGCGGTTTGCCGAGAATTACCGCGTCATGGATGGCCACGCACGTGCCGACGTTGTGGCAGAGCATGCCGATATCGGCCGGCAGACCGCCTGAGGGCACTTCCACGCCGGTGAGGATCTGGATCAGTTGCTTCTCGCCGCCCGAAGGGTATTTAGTCGGGAATACCTTGAGTTGATAGGTGCGTGCGCCCAGTGCATTACGTACGGCGTTGATGGCTTCGGGTTTGTTGTCCTCAATACCGATCAGCACCTGCTCCGGCTGGATCAGCTTTGCCAGGATGTCGATGCCCGAGACCAGCTCACTGGCGCGTTCGCGCATCAGCAGGTCATCGGCGGTGATATAAGGTTCGCACTCGGTGCCGTTGATGATCAGCGTGTGGGTTTTCTGCGTCGGCCGCACATTGAGTTTGACTGATGTGGGAAAGCCCGCGCCGCCCATGCCGCTGATCCCAGCCTGGCGAATCAGCTCAAGCAGGTCGTTGTTCTCCAGCTGCTGATAGTCTGCACAGGGCGTCAGTTCGCACCACTGTTCCAGGCCATCGCTGTCGATGACGATGGCGGGGGCGAGCATGCCGGATACATGGGGGTAAGGCTGCGGGCCGATAAAGCTCACGGTGCCGGAGGTGGGCGCGTGCACCGGTACGCTGACAAAGCCGTTGGCGGCGGCGATCAACTGGCCTTTAAGTACGCGCTCGCCGACGCTTACCACGGGTTCAGCGGGCGCGCCGATATGCTGGTTGAGTGGCAGGGTCAGGCGCTTGGGCAGCGGCGCGGATTGGATGGGCGTACGGTTGGACAGCTCCTTGCGCTCGGCCGGGTGGATGCCGCCCGGAATGTCCCAAATCCGCGCGTCAGCTTTGTGCATTAGCGTCATGCCGCTTGCCCCCGGTCACTCGCAATCAGTTGACCCGGCGCCAGGGGTTTTTCCCACTTCCAGT
>JAWWDH010000622.1:0-1835 GCA_033720015.1 Pseudomonas sp. | reverse complement strand
GGTCAATCCCGACCTCAGCCAGCGCCGCGCGTTGCTGGTCATCAATTTCAGCAAGAGCAGGCACATCGGCCTGCGAGCCTTCCTCCACCAGGCTGCGCTTGAAGCGCTGGAAGGCCTGTACATGCAGGGCCTCCAGTTGGCTGAAAAACTCACCGGTGGCGAACGGATCAAACGCCGCGCTGGCCATGCCTTCCCGCAGCGCCTTGAGCAACCCCGGCACCATCTCCAGCAGGCGCATGCGCGCTTGCGGCTCTTCGTGGTGCTCAACGCTCCAGACCAAGCCATCCATAGTGGCCAAGGCAGCCTGCCACTGGGCTGACTCAACGCCGTGCTTCAAGCACGTGAGCATCAGCACCTTGCTCCAGGCCTCCTGCAGCAAGCGCACCACCACCTCAGGCAGGGTCTTACCGAGCAAACGCGCATTCAACGCCTGCTCCACCTCACGCCGCGCCAACGCAGCCCTGGCGCTGCCCTCTTCGGCATCGCGGGTACGCTGCTCCAGCAGCTCGCTACGCCGACGCTCGGCACCGGTAAAAGCCAGAAACTCAGCCAACAGCTCGGAGAAAATCAGCGGATCGTCAACAAAGTCATTGAGCAAGCGCTGCACCACCTGCTCAATCTTCTGATACAGGCTGTCGCGCTGCGCATCATCCTGCTCGCCCCACCCCAGAGCAGCCGAGGCAATTTCATTGAGCAAGCGCCGGGCCGGATGACTGCCCCGGCTGAAGAAGGTTTTGTCGATCACCGCTACTTTCAGCATCGGGATCTGCAAGCGGCCGATCAACGCCTTGAGCGAGTCCGGCAACGTACGATCATCAAGAATGAACTCGAACAGCATCGACACCAGGTTGATGACATCCTCATCAACCTCACCGACCACTCGCGCCTTGCCGGCTTTGGCACTGGCGCGGGTGAGCAGGCCTTCAAGCTGCTCACGCAGATCAAAGTCGTCACTGACCTGTACCGGCGTACGCTGCTGCATGTGCGAGAGCAGGCGCATCAGGTCACTGCGGGAAATCGGCATGGCATCCGCTGGCCGCTTACGCGTCGGCACTGCCGTATCGCGCACCTGCGAAAGCAGCTCCTGCAGCGCCCCGAAGACTTCCTGCACACTCTCATCAGCAAACTCAGGCGGCAACTCAGCCGCCGCATCCGAACCGGCACCGCCCGTTTGAGCACTGGCGCGCGACGGGTTACGCCGCGCCGGTGCGGACTTCAGCTCAGGCAGCACACCCGCAGCAATCAATGTCTGGTTAGCGTCGGCATACAGCTGATCGAGATCACTAAGCACATACCTCTCAAACAGTTTGAGGATGATCAGCTTGACCTTGATCTCTACGCCCAGGCTGCTGCAGGCATCCAGGAACAACTCGCAGAGACTGGTCGGGCCAACCGGGTTGCTCTTGTCATCCAGCTTCTTGCTGACCATGGCGTTGAAGCGTGTAGTCAGATGGCTCAGCGCCGTTGCGTCACGACTGATGACCTTGGCCACCATCGAGTCCAGCGCCACCGACTCTTCCAGCGCATCGTTTTGCACCAACGACAGGGTGTCAAAGGTCACCGCATCCAAGGGTGCGGGCTTGCCGATTTCGTATTGGTTAAGGGTGGCGAAGGCTTCAAAGGCCTTCTGCAGAAAGCCTCGTTCGATATTTTTGCGCTTCAAGCGAAGATCGCGCATCGCCTCAAAGAAGGCATTCTGCTCGGCATTGCTGGTGGCACGGTCGGCCATCTCGAACAATGTATCGTCGGCATTATCAAACAGCGCCTGCAACGCCGCTTTCAGCTGTTGCGCCGCTTTGTCACGTACATTTGTCAGCGCCACAGGCAGTCTTCCT
>JAWWDH010000621.1:0-1835 GCA_033720015.1 Pseudomonas sp. | reverse complement strand
GGCCTGATCGACCTGGAAGACGGTCTGGAAATGGAGCTGCTGGAGTACAGCGAAGTTGAAGCACTGCTGCTCGATCTGGTCGGCGATGACCTGCCGGAAACCTACCGTCAACTCGGCCCCGATGACTCCAAGCGGCGCAAGCTGGCGATCCTGCGCGGCAAAGCCATCGAACACCTGACCAATGCCGCCGCCGAAGCCTTTGTCGAACAGCAGGACGCCCTGCTTGCCGGCACCTTGCACGGTGACCTGGTCGAGCACATGCACGGCACCGCCAAGCACTGCGTGCAGAGCGCCAAGGACATGGCCCGGCAGAAGATCTTCCAGGATAAGCGCAAGACGCTGCACGAAATCGGTGCCTACACCACCCTGGAAATCCTGCTTAACGCTTTCTGTGGCGCGGCCCTTGAGCAGCATGGCGGGCGCACGCTGTCCTTCAAAAACCGGCGCATTCTCGACCTGCTGGGCAATAACGCACCCGATCCGCACTGGCCGTTGTACAAGTCATTTTTGCGCATGATCGACTTTATCGCTGGCATGACTGACAGCTACGCTACTGAAATGGCCCGCGAGATGACGGGCCGCTCAAGCCCGGTATAAGCCATGAGTAGTCTATTGCGACAAACCTTTAACTGGCATGCCGGCCCGCCCGCCTGGGGGCCAGCGATGGTTGCTGGGCTGGGCTGCGCACTGCCCTTGCTGCTCGGGCTGTTTAGCGCTCACCCAGGGTTTCTCTGGGCTTCGGCGGGGGCTTTTCAGGCCGCCCAAGCCAACCCGCTGCATCGCCTGGGCATGCTGCGTATGCTGATGCTCTGCGGCCTGGGTGCTTGCAGCGCGGGCCTGGGTTTTTGGTCGGCCAGCCACCCGCATGCCAGCTTTCTGATCTTCGCGGTGTTCGGTTTTCTACTGGCCTGGTTGCAACGCTTTGGTCGTGAGGCCGGCAAGCTGGGCATCGGCCTGGCCATCTGCCTGTGTCTGGGTCAAGGCCAGCAAGGCCTCGGTACTCTAAATAACCCCTACGCCATCGCCATGCTGTTCATCCTCGGCGGCCTCTGGGTCATGCTCCTGGCCTTCGGCCTGCGCGGCATGCATGGCCTGCGTATGTGGCCGTACATGCCGAGATTTATCAGCATTTTCAAGGTACTCAGGCGTCACGCCAAACGCCTGCCACAACAGAAATGGCGCCTGCACGCGCTGGGCTGCACCTTGGCATTCGCCCTTTCCGGGCTGATCGTTAACCTGGCAGAACTGCACCGCGGCTACTGGCTGACGATCACCGTGGTCACCACCTTGCAACTGGAGTTTCAAGGCAGTCTGGTGCGTGCCGTTCAATCGATCCTCGCCAGCCTGGGCGCAGCGGCATTGTTGATCCTGCTGGGCCACAGCTTGCAAGACCCAGCGCTGATGGTGCTGACGCTGCTGCCGCTGATCGCCCTTAGCCGCGCCCTGCAGGCTAATCACTACGGGCTTTTTGTGCTGCAGACCAGCGTGTGTTTTGTGTTGCTGGCAGAAAGCCTGGCGCATGACTGGCAGTTGCCGCAGCTGCGGTTGTTCAACAGTCTGATCGGCGTGGTGCTGGCCTTACTGGTGGCACTGCTGGTGTATGGCCTGGAGCGCTGGCTGGAGCATCGACAGCTGCAGAAAAAGCTCAGCAGCCGCGACCCTAGCAGAACCACCTGACGCCACAAATACAACAGTCACCACTACGCCGAGGGCTTTGTGCACCGAGAACAAATTGACCATATCGATGAGGCCGCGCTGCTGACCAAGGCAGGCTTGGGCGGCTAACGGGAGTCTTGCGGGGGGGGGGGAAGAGGAAACAGCAACGGGGCAGGCGC
>JAWWDH010000620.1:0-1837 GCA_033720015.1 Pseudomonas sp. | reverse complement strand
GAACTGCAAGCACGCCGCACAGCCCTCGATGCCGAGCTCAGCGAAACCCAATCGGAGCTGCGCACCGTGCAGGCGCAACTGGGCGATGAGAACAATCAGCTGTTGATGCGCTACCTGGTCTACGGCGCCAGCATCGCCGGCGCTGGCCTGCTCCTCGGCCTACTCCTGCCGGCTCTGACCCGAGGACGCAAGCGCAACGACCGCTGGTTCTGAACACCCACCTGGCGCTGCTGCACTCCGCACGTGGCGTCTTAAGGACGTCTCAGTCTCCGCAGATTTCCAGGCACGGCGTGGCAGTGGAGGCGAGGTCGCCTGAATATATTCCCTGAGAAAAGTGCTCTGCGGCTTTCCAGCCTACGCAGGCTTGGGAGCAAGGCGCTTTTTGTCCAACAGTTGTTGGGCTGGATACAAAGGACGACTGCAGCTAGTCGCGAAAGGCGGCAGTCGACCCAAGCTAGGTGAAACGTTTAAAGCGAGTCTGACAGTCAGAACCGCAATCAAAATCGCGTTCCTACGCAAAGTACAGGTCTGCTGACCAACCAAACGCTGGCAAATTATTAAGTAGCAACGCCGACTTCAAAACGGCGCATGCGTTTTCACTCAACCTGGGCCCGAAGTTGTCGCAGGGAACAGGCAGAAGCCAACCAAAAGCGAACTAATCCCTACCGAACTGAACGGGTCTAACTTTGAGGCGTAGAGGTATCTAGGAACGCGGGCCTATTCAATATTACGCCCCCGGCAGTGCCTTATCCCAGTAAGGCTCCTCACCAAAGTATTCGGCGTAGAAGTCGATAAAGGCCCGCACCTTGGGGGCTAGCTGACGTGCGCTGGAGTACATCGCCCAGATCGCGGTGTGCGCAATCAGAGGGTTGTTCGGTAGCACCTGAACCAGTTCGCCGCGCGCCATGTGCTGATAGACACTCCAGGTCGAACTGATGGCGATGCCTAGCCCGCTGACACAGGCGTCGCGCATGGCTTCACCATTGTCGGTACGCAGTTGACCATGGGTCTTGATACTGGCCGGGCCACTCGCTGTAGCGAATACCCAGGTTTCCAGTCCCAGCAGATTGATGCATTGATGATTGAGCAGATCCTGAGGCGAGCGCGGTTCTCCGTAATGCTTCAGATATTCCGGCGAAGCGCAGATGATGCGCTGGTCGGGTGCCAGCTTACGGGCAATCAGGCTTGAGTCCTTGAGCTCGGCATTACGAATCGCAATATCGAAGCCGCCCTCGACCAGGTCGACAATCGAGTCGGACAGCCGCAGGTCCAGTGACAAATGCGGATAGTGGGCGAGAAACGCCTTCAGCGAAGGCACCAGATGCATGCGCCCGAACGAAGCAGGTGCCGTGACCCGTAATGTCCCCCTGGGCGCCATACTGCCCGCGCCCACCGAGGCGCGCGCCATTTCCACACTGGCCAGCACTTCTTCAGCATAGGGTAGAAACGCTTCGCCCTCCTGAGTGAGCGACACCTTGCGCGTGGTGCGATGCAGCAGCCGTACCCCAAGCCCTTCCTCCAGCTTGCTGATATGTGCACTGGCCACCGCAGGAGACAGGCCCAGCTCTTGACCGGCCTGACTGATGTTGTGGGTGACCGCCAGCCTGACGAATAGCTTGAGATGCTCGATGTTCATGGCCGATATTCAACCAAATCTAAAAAGTGATTGCTTTTTATAGGTGATTATCAGCAAGAGGTCTATCAAATATGCTGATTCCATCAAGCACACAGCACTTACGGCAAACCGTTAGTTAAGCATGTTCGAAACATGGGCTGGATGAACCAGCCTTAACCGCCATTGCAACCAACGCCCACCGGCCTGCACCCGGCCGTGTGG
>JAWWDH010000619.1:0-1841 GCA_033720015.1 Pseudomonas sp. | reverse complement strand
TCAGCATGTCCAATTACCAGGCGTTACCGCAGCCCGCCGAGAAGATGCTGTCGGCAATAGGTTTTCTGCTCGCTGAGAATTTCAGTCTGGTCAGTCTGGCGGCGGTGCTGGAGCCTTTGCGTCGGGCCAATCAGCTCTCGGGACGCCCCCTCTATCGCTGGCGAACCCTGACCACGGACGGCCGCGCCGTGCATGCCAGCAATGGCCTGCTGGTAACGCCCGATGGCCCGGCCCATATGGAGCCAGCATTGGATGCCTTGATTGTGTGTGGCGCTGAAGGTGTGCCGCGCGACTGCGATCACGAGCAGATCCGCCTGCTGCAGAATCAGGCGGATCGAGGTGTGCACCTGGGCGCGCTGGGCAGCGGCAGTTGGGTCTTGGCCAATGCTGGCCTGTTGCAGGGCTACCAATGTTGTGTGAGTGGGGATTATCAGGTGGATATTCGCGAGACGTTTCCCAGCGTCTCACTCTGTCCACAGCGCTTTGTGCTCGACCGTGACCGTTACACCGCTGCGCAGGGCACCGCTGGGCTGGAGATGATGCTGCAGCTGATCGGTCGTAACCATGGTGCGGTACTGGTGAGTGCGATCAGCGAAGCGCTGGTGCGCGAGCAGGTGCTGAGCGAACTCGGCGAGGCACACATGCCGCTCCGTCAAACACTCGGCAGTGCTCAGCCGAAGTTGCAGGAAGTTATCGCGCTGATGGAGGCTAATCTCGAAGCGCCCATCGAACTCAACAAGCTGGCTGGCTCTGTGCAGCTGTCGCGGCGCCAGCTTGAACGGTTATTTTGCCAATACCTGCATTGTTCGCCGTCGCGCTATTACCTGAAGCTGCGCTTGTTGAGGGCGCGGCAGATGCTCAAGCAGACGGCTTTGCCGATACAGGCGGTGGCCAGCCATTGCGGCTTCCTTTCGCCGCAACACTTCTCGACCTGTTACCGCGATCACTTCGGTACTGTGCCGAGCAACGAGCGCCTGGGTAAGCCTCAGCGCAGCCGTCAGGCCATGCACTGACCCGGCTTTGTTTGCCCTCCCTCCTATAGCCGATTCGGCTTTATCCGCGCCTTTGCGTGTGTCCTTACGCGTGCTGTGCACTCTCTCTAAGTGGCTGTGCGGGCGATTGTTCGTGATGGCCTACGCGAGCAACTGAAAAAGTCCGACCCTCGCTTAACGTGCGGGCACTCTGCGCCGTACTCCGCGGCTGGCGGCTTGAGCAAGATTGTCAGGCGTCGTGAGTAGCCATCTTGCTGAAGCGGATCTGACCAACTTCAGGTCGGAATCGTACAAAAAGGCTGTGTTTGTATCTGTTGCAATGCTTTCCAACGGCGCTACCAAGTGGGCAGTGCCGAGTCACTGGAAAATAATAAGGGTTCCCGTCATGCAAATGCCCCAGACGCTTCGGATTCAAAACGGCCAGAAAGTAAAGTCGACCTTCTCGGCGCAAGAATACGCCACTCGCCAGGCCAAGCTGCGCGCCCACATGGCGGCAGAAAGCATCGATGCGGCGATCTTCACCTCGTACCACAACGTCAACTATTACACCGATTTCGTTTACTGCTCCTTCGGCCGTCCCTATGCCGTGGTGATCACCCAAGACGCAGCAGTGACCATCACCGCCAACATCGACGGTGGCCAGCCATGGCGCCGTACGGTCGGCACCGACAACATCGTCTACTCCGACTGGCAGCGCGATAACTTCTTCGTCGCCATTCAGCAGGCACTGCCGAAGGCCGGCCGCATCGGCATCGAGTTCGATCACCTGAACCTGCAGAACCGCGACAAGCTAGCCGCGCGTTATCCATCCGCCCAGCTGGTCGACGTCGCTGCGCCGTGCATGAAGAT
>JAWWDH010000618.1:0-1848 GCA_033720015.1 Pseudomonas sp. | reverse complement strand
CGGCATCATGCACCAACACCCAGTCTTGATCCTCTGCACCCAATTCACTCAAGCGCAGCAAGCCATTGAGCACTGAGTCGGCGCGCTCAGCACCACCATCGGCACGTTGAATGCGCGGGTCACTGGCACACGCCAGGCTGGGCCAATAAGGGTCATCGGCCGCCAGACTAACCACCACAGCGCGCAACTGGGGATGGTCGAGGAAACACGCCAAGGTGTGCTCAATGATGGTTTTATCGGCCAGCTGCAAGTACTGCTTGGGCCGGTCAGCGCGCATCCGACTGCCAATACCGGCAGCGGGGATCAGCGCCCAAAAAGCGGGTAATTCAGGGCTATTCATTCAGCCAACTGATAGAGGGTTTCACCCTCTTTAAGCATGCCCAGCTCATGCCGCGCACGCTCTTCAACGGTTTCCATGCCACTTTTCAGCTCGCGAACCTCGGCCTCGAGAATCCGGTTGCGCTCCTGCAGTTGCTGGTTCTCGCCTTGTTGATCGGCAATTTGCTGTTGCAACTGGGTCACCTGCGCCAAGCTGCCATCACCCACCCACAGACGATATTGCAGGCCTGCCAGCACGGTAATCAGCACGATAAACACCCAGTAGAAATTATTGCGCATAGCGAAAAAAGCTTCCGAACGAAAAAAGGGGCGACTTACGCCGCCCCTTTTACCATGCCCTGAGTGATCGCTGAAAACATCGCGAACCCAGATAAGGCTAGATCAGGCGGGCGGTGAAGTTTACTGCAGTAAACGAGCATGCCCAGCCTGATTTTTAACGCTGTAGCGTCACGCGCCGCGGCGTTTAGCCACGGAACTCGGCACGGCCCTTGTAAGGTGCCTTGCCCGCCAGTTGCTCTTCGATACGCAGCAACTGGTTGTACTTGGACACGCGGTCCGAGCGGCACAGCGAACCGGTCTTGATCTGGCCAGCCGCAGTACCCACAGCCAGGTCGGCGATGGTGCTGTCTTCAGTTTCACCCGAGCGGTGCGAGATCACCGCGGTGTAACCGGCAGCCTTGGCCATCTGAATGGCTTCCAGGGTTTCGGTCAGGGTACCGATCTGGTTGAACTTGATCAGGATCGAGTTACCGATCGACTCGTCAATACCGCGCTTGAGGATCTTGGTATTGGTGACGAACAAGTCGTCGCCAACCAGCTGAACCTTGTTGCCGATCTTGTCGGTCAGAACTTTCCAGCCTGCCCAATCGGACTCGTCCATGCCGTCTTCGATGGAGATGATCGGGTAACGCTCGGACAGACCGGCCAGGTAGTCGGCGAAACCTTCGGCGTTAAACACTTTGCCTTCGCCAGCCAGGTCGTACTGGCCATCCTTGAAGAACTCGCTGGAGGCGCAGTCCAGAGCCAGGGTGACGTCGTCGCCCAAAGTATAACCGGCATTGGCCACAGCTTCGGCGATGGCAGCCAGAGCGTCTTCGTTGGACGCCAGGTTTGGCGCGAAGCCACCTTCGTCACCGACCGAGGTGCTCAGGCCACGGGCCTTCAGCACCGCTTTGAGGTGATGGAAGATCTCAGTACCCATGCGCAAGGCGTCGGAGAAGGTCTTGGCGCCGACCGGCTGCACCATGAACTCCTGAATGTCGACGTTGTTATCGGCATGCTCGCCGCCGTTGATGATGTTCATCATCGGTACCGGCATCGAATAAACACCTGGGGTGCCGTTCAAGTCAGCGATGTGCGCGTACAGCGGCACGCCCTTGGCCTGAGCAGCAGCCTTGGCAGCAGCCAAAGACACCGCAAGGATGGCGTTGGCCCCCAGGGTGGCTTTGTTCTCAGTACCGTCGAGAGCAATCATCGCCAAGTCGAGAGTTTTCTGGTCAGCGGCATCTT
>JAWWDH010000617.1:0-1851 GCA_033720015.1 Pseudomonas sp. | reverse complement strand
GCCTGCGATACCCATCACTGGGCGGCGGGCTTGTATCGATGGGTATCGCTGCGCTCAACCCATCCTACGAGCTCAGATTGCGTTATGTGCTTTCATCCAGCCAAGGCCGGCAGCGGTGGTGGTGGCGGGCTTGTATTCACAGCCGATCCAGCCCTGGTAGCCAATGCGATCCAGATGGGCGAAGAGAAAGCGGTAGTTGATCTCGCCAGTGCCCGGCTCGTTACGCCCTGGGTTATCCGCCAACTGCACATGGTTGATCACGGCCAGGTTGGCCTCGACGGTACGCGCCAGGTCACCTTCCATGATTTGCATGTGGTAGATGTCGTATTGCAGGAACAGGTTGCTACTGGCGACCTTGTCGCGAATGGCCAGCGCCTGCGCGGTGGTGTTCAGGTAGAAACCGGGGATGTCGCGGGTGTTGATCATCTCCATCACCAGCTTGATGCCGGCCGCCTGCAGCTTTTCGGCGGCAAACTTGAGGTTATCAACGAAGGTCATCTCTACTGTGGCGCAGTCGTAACCTTGTGGACGAATCCCGGCTAGGCAGTTGACCTGCGTATTGCCCAGTACCTTGGCGTAAGCAATGGCCTGATCGACGCCGGCGCGGAACTCTTCAACGCGCTCGGGGTGGCAGGCAATACCGCGCTCGCCCTTGGCCCAATCGCCGGCGGGCAGGTTGAACAGCACCTGGGTCAGGCCATTGGTATCCAGGCGGGCTTTGATCACCTCAGCCGGGACATCGTAGGGGAACAGGTACTCAACACCGCTGAAGCCAGCGGCTGCAGCAGCGTCGAAACGGTCCAAAAAGTCCACTTCGGTGAACAGCATGGACAGGTTGGCGGCAAAACGGGGCATGGGGTGCTCCTTAGTCTCGGGCAGCCCGGATAAGGCATCCGGGCTACGGGTTCAGAGGGCGATTTAGTCGATCATGGCAATCGCAGTGGGGGCATCGACGCCGCGCTCGGCGAGGTCTTCGAACTCGTTAATGGCGTTAATTTCTACACCCATGGAGATGTTGGTGACGCGCTCGAGGATGATTTCCACCATGACCGGTACGCGGAACTCTTCCATCAGTGCCTTGGCCTTGGCCAGTGCAGCCTGGATGTCGTTCGGCTCGAACACACGGACGGCCTTGCAACCCAGACCTTCAACCACGGCAACATGGTCGACGCCGTAACCGTTGAGCTCTGGCGCGTTGATGTTTTCGAAGGCCAACTGCACGCAGTAGTCCATCTCGAAGCCGCGCTGCGACTGACGGATCAGGCCCAGGTAGGAGTTGTTCACCACCACGTGGATGTACGGCAGGTTGAACTGCGCGCCCACGGCCATCTCTTCGATCATGAACTGGAAGTCATAGTCGCCGGACAGCGCCACGACCTTGCGAGTCGGGTCAGCCTTGACCACACCCAGCGCCGCCGGAATGGTCCAGCCGAGCGGGCCGGCCTGACCACAGTTGATCCAGTGGCGAGGCTTGTAGACGTGCAGGAACTGCGCGCCAGCGATCTGCGACAGACCGATGGTGCTGACGTAGCAGGTGTCTTTGCCGAAGAATTCGTTCATCTCTTCGTATACGCGCTGCGGCTTAACCGGCACGTTGTCGAAGTGAGTCTTGCGCTGCAGAGTGCGCTTGCGCTCCTGGCAGTCGGCAACCCAGGCGCTGCGGTCTTTCAGCTTACCGGCAGCTTTCCATTCCTTGGCCACGGCGATAAAGGCATCCAGGGCGGCGCCGGCATCGGAAACGATGCCCAAATCCGGGTTGAACACGCGGCCGATTTGCGTCGGTTCGATGTCAACGTGGATGAACTTACGGCCTTCGGTGTACACATCGACGCTGCCGGTGTGACGGTTGGC
>JAWWDH010000616.1:0-1852 GCA_033720015.1 Pseudomonas sp. | reverse complement strand
GGAAGCCAGACCGAACTCGGTGTCGTTGGACATGGCGATCACTTCGGCCTCGTCCTTGAAGCGGAACAGCGGCGCCAACGGGCCGAAGGTCTCTTCCTTGGCCACCGCAGCGTTATTCGGCACGTCGATCAGGATAGTCGGCTCGAAGAAGCTGCCACCCAGGCTGTGCGGCTTGCCGCCGCTGAGCACCTTGGCGCCCTTGCTCACGGCATCGGCGATGTGCTCTTGCACCTTGGCCACCGCCTTGTCGTCGATCAGCGGGCCGGTGGTGACGCCGTCGTCCAGACCGTTGCCGATTTTCAGCTTGGCCACCGCAGTTTTCAGCTTCTCGGCAAAGGCGTCGTACACACCGTCCTGCACGTACAGACGATTGGCACAGACGCAGGTCTGCCCGGCGTTGCGGTATTTGGAGGCCAGCGCGCCTTCGACGGCGGCATCCAGGTCGGCATCGTCGAACACGATGAACGGCGCGTTGCCGCCCAGCTCCAGGGACACTTTCTTGATGTCCTTGGCGCACTCGGCCATCAGCTGGCGACCGATCTCGGTCGAGCCGGTGAACGACAGTTTGCGCACGATCGGGTTACTGGTCAGCTCGCCGCCGATGTCGCCAGCGCTGCCGGTGACCACACTGAGCACACCCTTGGGGATGCCGGCACGGTGCGCCAGTTCGACCAGCGCCAGGGCGGAAAACGGCGTCTGCGACGCGGGCTTGATGACCATGGTGCAGCCGGCGGCCAGAGCCGGACCGGCTTTACGGGTGATCATTGCCGCAGGGAAGTTCCATGGGGTGATCGCCGCGGTCACGCCGATCGGCTGCTTGAGCACCAGCAGGCGCTTGTCCGGCTGGTGGCCCGGGATCACGTCGCCGTAGACGCGCTTGGCTTCTTCGGCGAACCACTCGATAAAGGAGGCGGCATAGGCGATCTCGCCCTTGGACTCGGCCAGCGGCTTGCCCTGCTCCAGGGTCATCAGGCGGCCGAGGTCGTCCTGGTTCTCCATAAGCAGCTCGAACCAGCGGCGTAGCTTGCCCGCACGCTCCTTGGCGGTCAGTGCACGCCAGGCCGGCAGGGCCTTATCCGCGGCCTCGATGGCGCGGCGGGTTTCGGCGGCGCCCATCTTCGGCACGCTGCCGATAATTTCACCGGTGGCCGGGTTGTTGACCTTGAGGGTCTGGCCGCTGTCGGCGTCCAGCCAGGTGCCGTCGATATAGGCTTGCTGACGGAACAGCTGGGTGTCTTTCAATTGCATGGCAGTCTCCTTAATCCCGACACCCAGGCGTCGGACGGTTGTAGTAGGGTTCTTGGGACTGTGCCCTTAGAACGCTGTTGCGGCGAACATACCGCCTCGTGCTCAGGCATTTTGGCGGCACTGCAGAATTCGATTGATCCAAGTCGTACAGAGTTCCGAACGACTTCATTGAGAGCGTTTGAAATCTCAAACGAATCCTAGGGTCGCCAGGGGTAAAGGGCAATAGGATGTTCGAAAAAATTAACGAAATATAGGACCAGCTGCGATCTCCCGATCAATCCAGGGAAAAACCACAGCACTCGTGCAGAATCGCACACAATGCGCCAGCATGGACGCCCGGCGCAGAGGTGCGTATGATTGCGCCGCGCTGCACCAGTAGCTCAGCTGGATAGAGTACTGCCCTCCGAAGGCAGGGGTCGTGGGTTCGAATCCCGCCTGGTGCGCCAAATAGCTGTTTCAACCTGTCTCTGACAGTCTACGAAACACCCCAAGAAGCCCGCCCCGTGCGGGCTTTCTTGTATCTGGCTGTATCTCCCTGTTTACCCCTATACCTTCCCTTCGTGTATGCCAGCTTGTATGCTGGCTGAAAATTCGAACCAGAGGC
>JAWWDH010000615.1:0-1859 GCA_033720015.1 Pseudomonas sp. | reverse complement strand
GGGTGATATCAAAAACAATGACAGTGTCATTGAGCATTATTGTTTGCCCCAGTACATATTGAGCGACTGCCTGAGTAGATCGCCCTGGTATTGGTAGGTGTATTCTTCAGCCTTACCCGCATTGCCTTGAATTAGGTCATTCCAGAATTGCTGCCTGAGGGGGTACTCATAAACCGCGAAGCTCGCTAACCCGCTATGACTACCCGATTTATCCTCCGTAGTTTCTTTTTCCAGCAGCTTGATGGTCGCCTGACCCACGCTCAAGTCATTATCAGAATCCATGCCAACTCCCGGTAAAAAAGAAAAGCGATGACGAGCGCTAGCTTACAGGCGCGTTACGAACGGGTAAATCGGCTGCCGCCAATTTTTTTCAGGCATTCGAGATAAGCTGCCTCATCGGGTGCGCGGTTTTCGCGCTATCTGCACAACGATGCGGCGAGCCTGGCCAGCCGTCTGGAAAAAACCACTGGCAATACCCTGGTGGTCACCGACGGCGTGTTCAGCATGGACGGTGACCTGGCTGACCTGCCGGCGTTGTGCGCCGCAGCCAAGCAGAAAGACGCCTGGGTGATGGTCGATGACGCCCATGGTTTCGGCCCGCTGGGCGCAACCGGCGGCGGCATCGTCGAGCACTTCGGCTTGGGCGTGGATGATGTGCAGGTGCTGGTCGGCACGTTGGGCAAAGCCTTCGGTACGGCTGGGGCGTTTGTCGCCGGCAGCGAAGAGCTGATCGAAACCCTGGTGCAGTTCGCCCGGCCCTATATCTACACCACCAGTCAGCCGCCGGCATTGGCCTGCGCCACGCTGCAAAGCCTGGAGTTGCTGCGCAGCGAGCACTGGCGGCGTGAACATTTGAACGCGCTGATTAAACGCTTCCGCGAGGGCGCGCAGGCCATCGGTCTTGAGCTGATGGACAGCGCCACGCCGATTCAACCAATCCTAATCGGCGACAGTGGCCGCGCCATGCAGCTGTCGCAGATGCTGCGCGAGCGTGGCTTGCTGGTGACGGCGATTCGTCCGCCCACGGTGCCGGCCGGCAGTGCTCGGCTGCGCGTGACCTTGTCTGCCGCCCACAGCCTGGAGCAGCTGGAGCTGTTGTTGGAGGCGCTGGCTGAGTGCTGGCCGCTGCTGGCCGAAGAGGGGGCCGCGCATGCGTGATCGACTGATTCTGCTGCCCGGCTGGGGCCTGGGTACTGCGCCGTTGCAGCCGCTGGCCGAGGCCCTGCGCGGGCTGGATCCACGCCTGCATGTGCAGGTCGAACCGCTGCCTTTGCTAGATTCCAACGACCCCGCGGACTGGCTGGATGAGCTCGATGCCAAGCTGCCCGAGGATACCTGGCTCGGTGGCTGGTCCCTCGGCGGCATGCTTGCGGCCGAATTGGCGGCGCGCCGGGGCGAGCATTGTAGCGGCCTGTTGACCCTGGCCAGCAACCTGCGTTTTGTCGCCGAGCCAGGCTGGCCGGCAGCGATGACTGCGAGCACATTTAGCGCCTTTCGTGAGGGCTGTGCGGCCAATGCGCCCGCTACCCTAAAGCGCTTCGCCCTGCTCTGCGTACAGGGGGTTGCGGATGCGCGCGGCCTCTCGCGTCAGTTGTTAAGCGCTGCGCCGCACTCTCAGGCGGCCACGCTGTTAGCTGGGCTGGATGTGCTGGCGGCACTGGACACGCGGGCGGCGCTGCAGGCCTTTGTCGGCCCGCAGTTGCATCTGTTCGCTGGTGCCGATGCATTGGTGCCGGCCTTGGCTGCGCAGGAGCTGTTGGCGTTGCTTGCGGATGTCGAAGTCGGCCTGATTGATCAGGCCAGTCATGCCTTCGCCCTGGAACGCCCCCATGAAATCGCCGCCGCGATTCAGGCTTTTT
>JAWWDH010000614.1:0-1861 GCA_033720015.1 Pseudomonas sp. | reverse complement strand
GATGCGCAGACCAGCTTTCGCAGTGCCCTCAAGGCCCTGGCCGAGCCTGGCCTGGCGCAGCCGTTGAACCGCGCCCTGGCCCTGGGAAACCTGCAGCCGGCCACCTACGCCCTGTGCCTGGCCTTTCTCGATGGCGATACGCCGTTGTGGCTGGCCCCTGGTTTTGATACCCCGGCGATTCGCGCCAATTTGTCGTTCCATTGCGGCTGCCCGATTGTTACCGAGCGCGAACAGGCGCTGTTTGCCTTGCTCGATGAGGCGGGTGCCGATGATTTGTCGGCTTTCGACAACGGCAGTGAGCGCTACCCGGACCAATCCTGCACCTTGCTGATTCAGCTCGATGCCTTGCAGGGCGGTGAGCCGCTGCGTTGGCGCGGGCCGGGGATCAAGGATGTGCGTGCCGTCGAGTTGCCGCTGCGTCCGCGCTTCTGGCAGCAACGGCAGGCGCGCAGTGCCTTTCCTCGTGGTTTGGACGCCTTCTTCGCCGCTGGCGAGCAAGTCATTGGCCTGCCGCGCAGCACCCACGTGCTGCTCAACGCCGAGGAGGCTGCCTGATGTACGTCGCTGTCAAAGGTGGCGAACGCGCCATCGACAATGCTCACCTGCTGCTGGCGAAGAAGCGCCGTGGTGATACCGCGATTCCCGAACTCAGCGTCGATCAGGTGCGTGAGCAAATGCCCCTGGCCGTGGCGCGGGTGATGAGCGAAGGCTCGTTGTACGATCCGCAACTGGCCGCGTTGGCGATCAAGCAGGCCGCCGGCGACCTGATGGAGGCGATCTTCCTGCTGCGCGCCTACCGCACCACCTTGCCGCGCTTTAGCGCCAGTGCGCCGCTGGAAACCACACAGATGCAATTGAGCCGGCGTATCTCCGCGACCTTCAAGGATTTGCCCGGCGGCCAGCTACTCGGCCCGACCTTCGACTACAGCCATCGCCTGCTGGACTTCGCCTTGCTGGCCGAGGGTGAGCAGCCCGGCCCACAGATCAATCCACAGGCCGAACTGAGTGATTGCCCACGGGTGCTGGATTTTCTCGCCGAGGAAGGCCTGATGGCCCGCGAAGTCGATGACGGCAGCGCGGTGCCGGACATCACCCGTGAACCGCTGGATTTCCCCGCCAATCGTGCCCAGCGCTTGCAGGCGTTGGCCCGTGGTGATGAAGGCTTCCTCCTAGCCTTGGGTTATTCCACCCAGCGTGGTTACGGGCGTAATCACCCGTTCGCTGGCGAGATTCGCATTGGTGAACTGGAGGTTTGGCTGGAGCCGGAAGAGCTGGGCTTTGCCGTGCCGCTGGGCGCTATCGAAGTGACCGAGTGCGAAATGGTCAACCAGTTCGTCGGCGGCAAGGGCATCGACCCGCAGTTCACCCGTGGTTATGGCCTGGCTTTCGGTTATGCCGAGCGCAAGGCCATGGGCATGGCCTTGGTTGATCGCTCACTGCGCGCCGCCGAGTACGCCGAAGAGCTGGAAGGCCCGGCACAGCAGGAGGAGTTCGTGCTGATGCACTGCGACAACGTTGAAGCCGCCGGCTTCGTTTCGCACCTGAAACTGCCGCACTACGTCGACTTCCAATCCGAGCTGGAGCTGATCCGCAAACTGCGCAAGCAAGAGCGCGAGCAGCCCGCCACCGAGGAGCAACGCGCATGAATGCCCACAGCCAGATCACCCGCGCCCCGGAAGTCGGGTACAACTTTGCTTATCTGGATGAACAAACCAAAAGAATGATCCGTCGTGGCCTGCTCAAGGCGGTGGCGATTCCCGGTTATCAAGTGCCCTTTGGTGGTCGTGAGATGCCGTTGCCCTATGGCTGGGGCACTGGCGGTATGCAACTGACCGCCGCGATCCTCGGCGCAGAGGATGTG
>JAWWDH010000613.1:0-1864 GCA_033720015.1 Pseudomonas sp. | reverse complement strand
GCAAGGGGCCCAGTGGATCAAGGTCGAATGACAGCTCGACTTTCCACAGGGTTTCCTTCTTCTCGGGCTTGTCTTGCGGGTTGCCTTCATCGCGTTGGATTTTGACCTGCAGCGGCACCAGTTCCTGCTGATTACGCATGGGCAGCTCCAGCTGCCAGGTGGTCAGCAGGTTACCGTCCGGCCCGACCTGACTCTGCGCCAGGCTGGAGAGCTGATGGGTTTGTAGGCGCGAGATGGCCGCCGCAGCAAGCTTCAGCAAGGTTTCCAGATCGGCCTCGCTGTCCATGTTCTGCAGCAGGCGCGAGGGCAGGGGAAAGTTCAGTGCTTGCTGGCGACTGCTGGCTTTACCCAGGCTGCCGAGTAGGTCGCGGGCTAGGGCAGGCATGGCCTGGGCCAGAGCAGTGCTGGCATTGGCGGCGGCCAGTGGGTTGCCGGTTGAAAGGTTGGGCAGTAATTGGGTAATCAGGCGCAGCAGGTTGGCTTTAAGGTCGGTTGGTAGCGCCTGGCCTTGGCCACCCAATAGCTTGCTTTCTAGCAGAATGCCGCTGTTCTCCAAGGCCATGGCCAGCCCCTTGGGGCTGCTCAGTTGGGCCGCGTCGGGCAGCGTGCCGAAGAGTTTGTCGATACTGGTACGCAGGCCCTCGCTCATCTCTGCGCTACCGCGCAGGCCCTGCAGGGCACTAAACAGCCCTTCTAGCGAGCCTTGGCGATTACTTTGCGTACCCAGTTGCTGGCTCAGTGCGAGTTGATCGAGGCGGCTGCTCAGCGGCAGGAAGCTTAAGGACTGGTTGCCCTGAACCTGCGCGCTGAGCAGGCTGCCCACGGGCAGCGCCAGCGGAGTTTCCAGTGAGAGCTTGCTGCCGGCCAGCGGCGTGTTGAGCAGGTTGACCAACACTTTGTAGACCACGTGCTGCGAGCGGCCTTGCAGCAGTTGCTCGCGGGCCACGACCTTGCCTTGCAACAGAGTGCCGACGGGCAGTTTCTCGAGGTCTAGGCTGCTCAGAGCCTTGTCGCCACCTGCCAGCACGGCGAGGGCCAGGCGGGTTTCCGAGAGTGCAGTCACCGCCAGTGATGTGCCTTGGGCGATAGGCCGCGGGCTGTTGGCTTCAAGGGTGGTCTGGCGGCCGTTTTCTAATGTCAGCTTGAGTAGCACCTGAAAGCTTTGCGCCACTTCTTTAAGAGCAATGACTTCGGCTTTGGCGGTTTCACCGCTGGCCAGCAAACCCTGCAGGGGCTGCAGCAGTTTCACCGCCAGGTCAGCCGCTACGGCGTTGGGGCGGCTGCTGGGAGGCGACGGCGGAAGGGGCCGCGAACTGCTGATTTCGCTCATTGGCAGGTTACACCCTGTCGAAAATGGCCACTGCGGAAGGCGGGGGCTGGCATGTATAATCGCGCCCCGTCTGGGTCGGCTACGCGTTGCACTTGCGTCAGTATAGCGGCCAAGACTCTGCCGACTTGAGTCGCTTTTGCCATCCCTTTTAGGTGCCGATGCCTTGACCAGTCCTCTTCTCGAAGCCGTGGCGCTCGCCTGTGAGCGAGACTGGCGCATGCTCTTCGAGCAGCTGGAGGTGCGTCTGGTTCCCGGCGAAATGTTGCAGGTGGCCGGGCCTAATGGCAGCGGTAAGACCAGCCTGCTGCGCTTGCTCGCCGGCTTGATGCAACCGACGGCCGGTGAGATTCGCCTCAACGGCCGTCCCTTGCTCGCGCAGCGTGCCGAGCTGGCGCGTAATTTGTTATGGATTGGCCATGCCGCCGGCATTAAGGGTTTGCTGACGGCCGAGGAGAATCTCATTTGGCTCTGCGCCCTGCATCAGCCGGCCGAGCGTGAGGCGATCTGGCAGGCGCTGGCTGCGGTGGGCTTGCG
>JAWWDH010000612.1:0-1868 GCA_033720015.1 Pseudomonas sp. | reverse complement strand
GTTGATCGGGCTGTCTTCGTTGACCATCGGCACTTTGGCATTTGGCGCTTTGATGGTCAGCTGACCGCCCATACGGTCGGTGGCGTAATCAACCACGGCGTCGTCGAGAAACGGCTCGCTGACGGCATCAATCCAGGCCGTAAAGGTCGCCAGGCCCAGGGCGGTATCTTCAGGCTTCTGTTCGCCCGGCTTGCAATACGCAATACAGGTTTCGGCGTACTGGGTGCCTGGCTGGGTGATAAACACACGAATGCCGATGCCCGGGGTGTTCTGCTTGCTCAGCAGGTCAGCCAGATAATCGTGGGCAGCGTCGGTAATGGTAATGGTGCTCATGGCAACTCCTCGCAAACATAAGCGCAGTGTACGCCACTCGCCAGCGCCGGCAAAGTCCTAGCGTTTTAGTAGGAATAACACCAGCCGCACTTATCCAACGCCCTGCTCGCGCCCGAGAAACGCCGCAATCGCTTCAGCCGCGCTAAGCAGATGCTGGGAATGAGTGAAACCCGAGCTTTTCAGCGGTTTTAGATCGTGATCGCCGGCCGTTAGCCAATGCAGCTTGATCGCACCAGACAGCGCATAGCCCTCAACCGCCTGACGATTACCCAGCGCGTCGCGCTCGCCCTGGATCATCAGCGTCGGGGCTTTCAACTCGGCCAGGTGCGCGACACGCGGCTTCTCCGGCTTGCCGACGGCGTAGAAGGGATAACCCAAGCACACCAAAGCGTCGACGTTCAGCTCATCGGCCAGCAGGCTGGCCATCCGCCCACCCATCGATTTGCCGCCAATCGCCAGCGGCCCTGCAACCTGTTGGCGCACCTGACGGTAGACCTCGCGCCATTGTTCGAGCAGCTTGGCCTGGGGATTTGGCGGGCGCTTCTTGCCATCCAGACGACGCGCCGCCATATAAGCAAACTCGAAGCGCAGCACAGCAATCCCGCGCGCCGCCAGCAGTTGCGCCATGTCCTGCATAAACCCGCTGTCCATCGGCGCGCCCGCGCCATGGGCCAGGATCAAGGTTGCACACGGCACTCCCTGCGGCCGATCCCACAGCCAACCGCCTTCAGCCTGCCCCTGCACGTATTGATCCCCGTCAATACCCGCCTCGTGCCCTTTGCTCATGCTTGCCTCGCTTAAAAATCTGTCGGACTGCGGCGCTGATCGTACAGGCCCGCGGCCGCAGATTTCGATGATCTGCCAATAATCGTGGATGGAAGCCTCTAGATGAGCACAACCAGGAACACAACCAGCAGCAGCGCCTACAACTACAAGGTGGTGCGCCAATTCGCCATCATGACGGTGGTATGGGGCATTGTCGGGATGGGGCTCGGCGTGTTTATCGCCGCGCAACTGGCCTGGCCCGAACTCAACTTCAACCTGCCGTGGACCAGCTTCGGGCGCCTGCGCCCACTGCACACCAATGCGGTCATTTTCGCCTTCGGCGGGTGCGCACTGTTCGCCACCAGCTATTACGCGGTGCAGCGCACGTCACAGGCCACCCTGTTCGCACCCAAGCTCGCTGCTTTTACCTTCTGGGGTTGGCAGTTGGTAATCGTACTGGCGGCCATCAGCCTACCGTTGGGCTGGACCAGCTCCAAGGAATACGCCGAGCTGGAATGGCCGATCGACATTCTGATCACCATTGTCTGGGTCAGCTACGCCATCGTGTTCTTCGGCACGGTAATGAAGCGCAACGTCAGCCACATCTATGTGGGTAACTGGTTCTTCGGTGGTTTTATCCTCACCGTGGCCCTGCTGCACCTGGTCAACAACCTGGAAGTCCCCGTCACCCTGACCAAGTCCTACTCGGCCTATGCCGGTGCGACCGATGCGATGATCCAGTGGTGGTACGGCCACAACGCCGTGGGCTT
>JAWWDH010000611.1:0-1892 GCA_033720015.1 Pseudomonas sp. | reverse complement strand
GTGCTGCAGCAGCAGCACCCGCGAATCTACGCCGAGTTGCTGCTGTCCGGTGCAGGGCTGCAGCGGCTGTACCATGCGCTGGGGTTGGTCGAGGGCAGGGCCACGCACGACCTTCAGGCGGCCGCGATTACCACGGCCGGGCTGGCGGGAAGCGACCCGTTGTGTGTGGCAACGCTGGAGCAATTCTGCGCCCTGCTGGGAGCCGCCTGTGCCAACTTCCTCCTGGCGAACGGCTGCTATGAGGCCCTGTATCAGGCGGGTGGCATTTTACCCCGCATGCTGGCATTTCTGCCGGAAAGTCCCTTTCTGGCCCGCCTTCACGACGCCGGGCCCCTGCAGGCGACGCTGCGGCGCACCACGGTCAATGTCATAACCCACCGCTATCCCGGGCTTCTGGGGGCGGGCTATGCGCCGCTTGCCAATGCAGGCGACTAGAGGCTGCAAACACGTAATATTGCCCAAAATATTTACCTGACAGCGGCTACCAGCTTTAAAACCCGGTGCTAAACTCTGGGGAGCTGAGAGATCAGTGGTATTTATGCGCGTGGTCGAAGTTCCCTTAAGTTCCTCGGTACGTTGAACATAAATAGTGACTAACCCCTGGAGCCCCGAACCGGGCTTTCCCATGTTATACAGGTAACACATATGTCTACAGAAACCGGCACCGTAAAGTGGTTCAACGAGACCAAGGGATTCGGCTTCATTGAGCGCGAAAACGGCCCCGACGTATTCGTACACTTCAGCGCAATCAAGGGCGATGGCTTCAAAACCCTCGCTGATGGCCAGAAGGTACAATTCACCGTCACCAACGGTCAGAAAGGCCCCCAGGCAGAGAACGTTACACCGATCTAAGCCAGGGTTTTCCAGACCAAAAAAAAGGAGCGCCTGGCGCTCCTTTTTTTGTGGGGCGGATCGCGCCGCCCTAGCCTTCCTGCAGCTGACGCTGCCGATCCAGTTCGGAATCCATGTACTGGATCCACTGGGAGGCGTACTTCGCTGAACGCTCATCGCGCCCGGCGGCCTTGAAGGCTTCACGGGCCTTCTCGTACTGCTTGTCGTTGAAGTAGGCCATGCCCAGCACCAGACGCGCTGTATCCGGCCGCTTGACGCCACCGCGGGCAAGGCCCTTGTTGATCGCATCAATGGCCTTCTTGAACTCGTCGCCATCCAGATAGATGTTGCCGAGGCGCGCATACAACTCGCCGTCCTCGGAGCGCGCTGCCGCTTCAGCCATCGCCGGGATCGCCTTGTCGATTTCCTGGGCCTGACGGTAGGCGTTACCGAGAATTTCGTAGTTGCGCGAGGTCGCCTCTATCGACTTGTTGCCCAGCCCTTTATCGATCACCTTGGCCGCCTTGTAGGGCACCTCGGCATTCAGGTACAGGTAGGCCATGGTGACCTGCTCAGAACCCTTGTCGAGCATGTTCTGGACGTAGGCAGCCTCCATGGCAGCGAGCTGCTCGCTGTCACGCTTCTGCTCGCCATACATATGGGACAGCTGAACCCAGTACTGTTTGTCAGGGTAGTGCGTCAGCAGCTCTTCCAACACTCGCACAGCGTTGGTGACGTCGTTCTTGTCGAAGTACAGGAAGCGCGCCAGGTTATACCACTGCTCCTTTGGTATCTTGCCCTTGTCCTTGTACATGCTGATCGCTTTCTCAACATTGTTCAGGGATTTCGGGTAGTCGTTGAGCTGATAGTAACCCTGGGCCAGCAGGACATAGGCGTCCTCCGGCGGGTTATCGGTCATGGCAAACCACGCAAGCAGGGCGTTCACGCCCTGTTGCCACTGCTCCTGCACGAAGTACAGCTGGGCGATGGTATACCGGGTGTTGATTTCCATCGCCAGCGGAATGTCAGGCTGACGCACGACATTCTCATAGGCCTGCAGG
>JAWWDH010000610.1:0-1894 GCA_033720015.1 Pseudomonas sp. | reverse complement strand
TATTTCGTCAGCCCGACGGCGGCGGCCAGCTTTGTCATGGCCAAGGCGGTAGGGGGCAACTATCAGTTAGCCGCGGCGATTATTGTCATCACCACCCTGGCGTCGGTGATCAGCACCAATCTTGGGCTGCTGGTTTTGCAGTTTGTTGGCTGGATCTAGCGCCGGACGCAGCACCATCGCAGGTACAAAAAAGCCGACGTTCGCGTCGGCTTTTTCGTTCTGGCTTTCTTCTCGTGCCTGTCAGACTTTCTGCTTGCGCCAAGCGCGCGCGGCAATGATCACCAGGGTCACGGCCGTCAGCGGCAGGGCGTAGCCGAGCATGGCCTCGCCAAACACATCGGCGAAGGGGCGGCCGGTTGAGGACAGCACCAGGTACAGCGTGTAAGCCGCGTAGTAAGCGATAAACAGCAGGCCTTCCCAGCGGTTGATGCGGTAACCGGCGAAGAAGATCGGCAGGCAGGCCACCGCCACGGCAATCATGATCGGGAAGTCAAAGGCCAGCGCATTGGCCGCCACGTTAATCGCCTGTGGCGAAACCATTGAAGCCAGGCCCAATACGCAGAGCAGGTTGAAGATGTTGCTGCCGACGATATTGCCCACGGCGATATCGCGCTCGCCCCGGAGGGCGGCCATGATCGAGGTGGCCAGTTCCGGCAGTGAGGTGCCGATGGCCACCACCGTCAGGCCGATCACCAACTCTGACAAGCCCAGGGCACGCGCCAGGCTCACGGCGCCTTCAACCAGGAAGTTGGAGCCGCTGACCAGCAACACCAGGCCAGCGATGATCAGGCCCAGGTTGATCGCCCAGGCATAAGGCTTAGCGGGCTCGTCGAGGCCGAATTCCTTGGCAAATTCGTCGTCTTGGTTGGCGCTCTTGTCGCGCCGCGAGCTGATGATCAGAAACGCGGTGTAGCTCACTACGCCAGTAAACAGCAGGACGCCGTCGAGGCGGCTGAGGCTGCCATCCCAGGCCAGGGCATACACCACCAGGCTGGCGCCGATCATGATCGGCACATCCAGGCGGATCAGCTGGCGCGAGACAATCAGGGGGGCAACCAGTGCGGTCATGCCGAGAATCAGCAGGACGTTGGCGATATTGCTGCCGATGACATTGCCGATGGCCAAATCGCCGCTGTTGTTAAACGCTGCTTGCACGCTGACCGCGGTTTCCGGGGCGCTGGTGCCGAATGCCACGACCGTGAGGCCAATTACCAGCGGCGGAATACCGAACTGCGCGGCCAGCTTGGCGGCGCCGCGCACCAATACTTCGGCGCCGGCGACCAGTAGCACCAGGCCGGCGATCAGGTAGACAAAGGTCATCAGGGTCATTGCAAGGGGCTCCAGAAAAGTGGCGCTAGTGTAATCATCGGCGGGCGCGGCGCTAGAGGGCTGAGCGGGCTGTTTACGGCTTCTTTGTAAACAGCTGTGTTTACTCGGCCAGTTGCTCCACGCGCACCGGTACCACGCCGTCGCGCAGCATGCCCAGTTGCTCAGCGGCCTTTTTCGACAGGTCGATGATGCGTTTTCGGGCGTAGGGGCCGCGGTCGTTGATGCGCACCACAACTGACTTGTCGTTACGCAGGTTGGTGACCTGTACGCGGCTACCGAATGGCAGGCTGCGGTGCGCGGCAGTCAGTGCGTGCGGGTCGAAGCGCTCGCCGCGGGCGGTTTTTTGGCCGTGGTGCCGCGCGCCGTAATAGGACGCCTGGCCCTCGGCCCGGTAGCCGTTTGGGTCGACTTGGCCCTGGCTGGCGCAGGCACTGAGCAGCAGGCTGGCGATGGCAAGCAAAATTAGGCGCATAGGGTCTCCGCTGAATGGGGGGATTGATGGGGGGCGCTGCGCGCCGCGCCCATCCTACGAATAAAGCAACGCCGGGCTAGCCCGGCGTTGCTT
>JAWWDH010000609.1:0-1922 GCA_033720015.1 Pseudomonas sp. | reverse complement strand
GTGCAGAAGAGGCCGGCAGCGGCTTTGATGGCGGCAGTGGCGAAGGCGGCGAGGGCAGTGAGACGGATGCGCTTTACGATGAGGCGGTCAATTTCGTTCTTGAGAGTCGCCGCGCTTCAATTTCTGCGGTGCAGCGCAAACTTAAAATCGGCTACAACCGCGCCGCACGAATGATCGAAGCCATGGAAATGGCTGGCGTCGTCACATCAATGAACACAAATGGCTCTCGCGAGGTCATAGCACCAAGCCCTGTTCGCGATTAATGCATCGCCCTGAATTGATAAGGAATCCCATGCGCCTGATTCGCATGCTGTTGCTGACTGTATTGAGTATTACCAGCGTTGCTGCCGTGGCTGACGATGAAGTCGCCGTGCAGCGTTTGACCGAACTGCTCAACCAGGCGCAGACCATTACTGCGCGCTTTTCCCAACTGACACTGGATGGCAGTGGCACTCAGCTGCAGGAAGCCGCCGGCCAGCTCGTGCTCAAGCGCCCAGGGCTGTTCCGCTGGCACACCGATGCACCGATGGAGCAGCTGCTGGTCTCCAATGGTGAAAAAGTCTGGTTGTATGACCCTGATTTGCAGCAGGTCACCATCCAGACCCTCGATCAGCGCTTGACCCATACCCCGGCGCTGCTGCTGTCCGGCGATGTCTCGAAGATTCGTGAGAACTTCGACATCAGCCACAAAGAAGGCGGCAATGTGGTCGACTTCATCCTCAAACCGAAATCCAAAGACACCCTGTTCGACAGCCTGCGCCTGTCGTTCCGCAACAGCGTGCTCAACGACATGCAGCTGATCGACAGCATTGGTCAGCGCACCAACATTCTTTTCCTCAGCGTGAAAATGAATGAGCCGCAAGACGATGCGCAATTCACCTTCGAGATCCCGGCCGGCGTGGACGTGATTCAAGAGTAGAAAGCTTAAGAGCAAGAGGCATTAACCCCCGATCATGGATCTGTTTCGCAAGGCTCCCGTCGCCCAACCCCTGGCTGCCCGTCTACGTGCAGCCAGCCTGGATGAATACGTCGGCCAGGAGCATTTGCTCGCCCGCGGCAAACCCCTGCGTGAAGCGCTGGAGCAGGGCGCGCTGCACTCGATGATCTTCTGGGGGCCGCCGGGCGTGGGTAAAACCACCCTCGCGCGGCTCTTTGCTCAGGTTTCCGATGCGCATTTCGAAACGATTTCCGCTGTGCTTTCCGGGTTTAAGGAAATTCGCCAGGCAGTGGAAGTGGCGCAGCAGCATGCTGCGCAATATGGTCGTCAGACGATCCTGTTTGTCGATGAAGTCCATCGCTTCAACAAATCGCAGCAGGATGCTTTCCTGCCATACGTGGAAGACGGCACGCTGATCTTTATCGGCGCCACGACGGAAAACCCCTCGTTCGAGCTGAACAACGCCTTGCTTTCACGCGCTCGCGTGTATGTGCTGAAAAGTCTCGATGAAGGTGCGCTGCGCAAGCTGGTTGAGCGCGCCTTGAGCGACCCTAAAGGACTGGGCGAACGCCAACTTAGTCTGCCCGAGGAAAGTTTCAAGATTCTCCAGGCGGCTGCCGATGGTGATGGTCGGCGTCTGCTGAATTTTCTGGAAAACGCAGCGGATTTGGTCGAAGACGGCAGTGAGATTGGCAGCGAGCTATTGCTCAATCTGCTCGGTGATACCCGTCGGCGCTTCGACAAGGGCGGCGAAGCCTTTTATGACCAGATATCGGCGCTGCACAAGTCCGTGCGCGGCTCCAGCCCCGACGGCGCGCTGTACTGGTTCGCGCGCATGCTCGATGGCGGTTGTGACCCACTGTATATCGCCCGGCGCGTGGTGCGTATGGCCAGTGAAGACATCGGCAACGCCGACCCGCGTGCGCTCACCATCAGCCTGGATGCCTGGCAAGTGCAGGAGCGCTTGGGCAGCCCAGAGGGCGAG